>CAJXTP010000380.1 GCA_913061335.1 uncultured Loktanella sp. | reverse complement strand
ACCCCATTGAACGCAGAGAACAATCCGTCTTCTACAATCGGCGACAGTGCAAACCGCAGATCAAAGTTCGCATGATCTGCGCCTTCTGGCAGCAACAAAATATCCTGCGTCAAACCCTTCCCGTTTTTCCACGGCTTCGTGTGATAGTCCGCCAACGTCAGGTGCCGAATATTGGGATGCTGCACATTCATATCAAGGATCGCCAGCGACACCGTAGCTCGGCGCGGCAGAAGGGTTCAGCGCGCGATCTAGATAGGCCTGCATCTGTGGCTCATAATCGATCCACAAGCTGCGCAGCTTTTTTATCGGGCAGCTGTCTTCCCAATCCACCCGTAAATCGACCAACGGGAAAGGCTGATCGCCGGACACCAGCAATGCGGCCGAATGCACTGGGCCCTCCTCGCCGCCAGCCGCCAGCCCTCCTTCAAGGGCCTGCAACAGACGTTCAGCCAAATGGGCGCTTGGATCGGCCATGAAGCCGTCTGAAATTCCCTTGGCAACAGCTGAGGTAGACAACAGATTGCCCGCAGCCACACAGTCAGTGTCTTCGCTGATCGCATTTGTGCCCAGAATATGACTGCCCGTGAAATGTGCCGTGGTCCCGTTGGCATCAACCGCAGTAAGCTGGCGATAATCAATAAACGGGCGGTCTTTGACAATCTTAACAATAGCCGCCTTGGCATCGCTGCCGGCCTCTAGCGCGTCCAATACCAAAGTTGCCAGATGGGGGTCAGTGATGTTCTGCGTGGCAACAGCGCCAACGCCCGCGCGCACATGCGGACAACGCGACCCAACAGAAATCGAAGATGTTGTGATGGCGACACCAAACATACCAGTTCGCCCACAACGCCCTGCGACGGAAAATGTCATTCTTCACTCCTGTGATTTGGCACCAGACGGCGCGCTAAATATCGTTGGAAATCATGGATCTCACGTTCGAGCCAACTTAGCGGCCCTGGAACCGCAAAGCTGGATTTTGAGCCCGCATAGATGCCCTCAACAACTTGACGATCTTCGGTATTGACGTGTTCAAAGAAGCTCACCAAATCGGTGATCCAGGCTTGGCGCTCATCCGCATAGCTAAGCATCGCGTCGACCTCGGGGGCGATTGCCACACCAAACCGGATATCAACTTCGCCAACACCGCGTGGGCGAAGCGTAAGATACCAAAGATGATCCGGTGCCAGAACATACATATGCGTCGGAAACACCGTCGGCAAAATGGACGTGTTACGCCATTCGTCTTTTAGAGCCGTGTTGTCAGGATGCGCTTGGCCGTATGTCGCAGTGCCAGATTTGACAAACGTCTGATAGGTGAAACTGTCATGGCTTTCTTTGGGGAAAACAGTTTCCTTCACAGCAAACCAAGCTCCAACTGTGGCTTTGTGGGCGACAGGCAGATGATAGCCTTCCATGAAGTTTTCAGTCAGCAGTTTCCAGTTTGTTTTCCAAATATGCTCTTCGCTTACAATCGGAACATAGTTTTCCATACCATAGCGCGACACGACGTCATGCAACGGGGCCAAAGCATCACTGACGGATTGTGCCTCTGGATTTAGCGTTACATAGATCCAACCATTCCAGATTTCGGTGCGTATTTCGGGCAGGCAAATCTTCTTTTTGTCAAAGCCATTCGAGTATTCCATATGACCTGCACCGATCAATTGACCGTTCAGATTATACGACCAAGCATGATAGGGGCAGACAACCCGGGATGTGGTCCCACTGCCTTCCAGCAGTTGCATCATCCGGTGGCGGCATACATTGGAATAGGTCTTCACCGCGCCCGATTTGTCACGAATACAGTAGATAGGCTCGCCTGCAATTGTGAACGTAATGTAGTCCCCAGTGTTGGGGATTTCGGCGGCAAGCCCGGGGCAAACCCAATCTTTGCGAAAGATATGCTGGTCTTCTGCGGCTGCGACGTCTGCGTTCCAATACAGCGCAGGCTCCGCACCTGTTGCATCGCCAAGCGAGCCGGACGCAATCTTACCCAGATGGGTCAGCAG
>CAJXTP010000379.1 GCA_913061335.1 uncultured Loktanella sp. | reverse complement strand
ATTCGTCGGCAGCGTCAGATGTGTATAAGAGACAGGGGGCAGGGGTCTGATGTGCTATCGGATTTGGCTGAAATGCGGGCGCGGATTGCGGATGCAAAACCGTCGCAAGGCGTTTGGGATGCAAAGATTGGTGCAGGTCGTTTGCAAGACACCGAGCTGATCAGTCAAGCCGCCGCGTTGCGCGCAGGCAGCCCCGCCAGCGATGCGGCGTCACAATTGGCCGCAGGTGTCGCGCATGGCTGGTTAAGCGCCGCTGATGCAAGCGCAATTTCTGCCGCCGCAGGGCTTTTCTGGCGCATGCAGGCCGCGTCGCGTTTGCTGACAGTTGGGGCGTTGGACCCTGATACGTTGGGCGCGGGTGGCACTGGTTTGATCTTGCGCGAGGCAGGGTTTGAGACGATGGATGATTTGGCTGCCGCGTTAACAGATGTGGCCGCGCGGGCTGATGCGGTGATCACTGCAAAGCTGTCAGAATAAGGACGAACACGATGCCAAGATCAGATGATCCCAACGATCCACGCGGATTGATCCAAGAATCGTTTCGTATTGACGGGATTGATCTTGGTCAATGCCGGACCGTGTTTTTGGACTGGGCCTTAGGGCACGGCGCGCCGTACGACGACGCACTTGCAGCGTTGCTGGCCCGCTACGCCGATCAGCCTGCGGATCATCCGATGAATGTCACGTTGCGCGCCGCATTGGAGACACCACCAACTGCCGCAAGGCGTGGTGGCCGTGCTGCGCGCCTTGGTTATTAACGCGCCAGATGTGATGCGACTGCTGCGAGCGCCGTAATCCCGTCCCAATCGCCTGACAACACTTTGTCCTTTGGTGCGACCCATGATCCGCCAACGCAAAGTGTGTTGGACAGTGACAGGTAGTCGTTTGCATTTTTGAGGCTCACGCCGCCGGTTGGGCAAAAGCTAACTTGTGGGATCGGTGATCCGATGGCTTTGAGCGCGGCTGCGCCGCCGTTTGCTTCTGCGGGGAAGAATTTTTGCACAGTGTAGCCGCGTTCTAGCAGGCGCATTGCTTCGGATGCTGTGGCCACACCGGGTAAAAGTGGCAGATCGTTGGCTTCGCAGGCGTCCAAGATCAGATCGGTTGCACCCGGGGAAACGCCGAACAATGCGCCCGCCGCTTTGGCATCTTCGACGTCTTTTGGTGTTAGCAGCGTGCCTGCACCGACGATGCCGCCAGTGACAGTTGCCATTTCGCGGATCACGTCGAGGGCAGCGGCTGTGCGCAAGGTGACTTCGAGAACGGGCAGACCGCCTGCCACAAGGGCACGCGCCAAGGACACAGCGTGGACTGCGTCATCCACCACTAGAACGGGGATGACGGGTGCCATCATGCAGAGTGCGCGGGATTTAATAGAGGCAGTTTCGGGTGTCATGGATTTGGTTCCTTGTGGTCGAGAAATGCGCGAATAGCGGGATTAGATGCAGACGCCAGCGCCGTCGGCAGCTGGGCCAACGTTTTTGCGGAACACGTCGAATAATTCGCGCCCGACGCCATTGCCGTTACCTGACAGGTTAGGCGCGGCGGGTGTCCGTGTGGACAGATCGACGCCAAGCACGTCGATTGTGCCTTTGGTTGCGTCAAGCCGGATGATGTCGCCGTCTTGGATTAATGCCAGTGGTCCGCCGTCGGCGGCTTCGGGGCAGACATGGATCGCGGAAGGGACTTTGCCCGACGCGCCGGACATGCGCCCGTCGGTGACCAGCGCCACCTTTAGGCCGCGGTCTTGCATCACCGCCAAGGTGGGCGTGAGCCCGTGCAGTTCTGGCATGCCATTGGATTTTGGCCCTTGAAAACGCACGACGATCACGGTGTCAGTAGCCAGTTCGCCTGCTTTGAATGCGGCTTTTACGCTGTCTTGGGTGTGGAACACGCGGGCGGGTGCCTCGATGATATGCCGTTCTTGTGCGACTGCGGACGTTTTGATCACGCCGCGCCCAAGGTCTGTCTCTTATACACATCTCCGAGCCCACGAGACCTCTCTACATC
>CAJXTP010000378.1 GCA_913061335.1 uncultured Loktanella sp. | reverse complement strand
CGTGGGCTCGGAGATGTGTATAAGAGACAGGGCTGTGGATGTGTCGATCAAGTCACTGGTTGCGGCTGAAATACGCCGTGGGAAGTTGCCGGGCATGGGCCCCGATGATGTTGTTGACGCGGGCGGTATGATCGCGCTGGCGATGGGCAAAATGGGTGCGGGCGAGCTGAATTATTCGTCTGATATTGACCTGATTTGCCTGTTTGATGAAACCCGCTTTGATCCTGACGATTATCATGATGCCCGCGCCGCGTTTATCCGTGTGACCCGCAAGATGACCGCGATTATGGCGGATGTGACCGCAGGCGGCTATGTTTTCCGCACCGATCTGCGGCTGCGCCCTGATGCGTCGTCGACCCCTGTGTGTATCAGCACCGAAGTGGCCGAGCGGTATTATGAAAGCATTGGCCGGACGTGGGAACGCGCTGCATTTATTAAGGCGCGCGCCTGTGCTGGTGATCTGAAGGCGGGGCAGCGGTTTTTGGATACATTGCGGCCGTTTGTGTGGCGCAAGCATCTGGATTTTGCAGCCATTCAGGATGCCCATGATATGCGTCTGCGTATTCGGGACCATAAAGGTTTGGGTGGTAAATTGGTTCTTGAAGGCCACAATATGAAGCTGGGCCGTGGCGGTATTCGCGAAATCGAATTTTTCACGCAGACCCGTCAGTTGATTGCGGGTGGACGTGATCCGTCATTGCGGGTGCGCCGGACTGAGGATGGATTGAACGCGCTTGCAGCCGCTGATTGGATACCTGAAGAAACTTCTGCAAGCCTTTATGATCATTATTCATTTCATCGTGAGGTGGAGCATCGTTTGCAGATGATCAATGATGCTCAGACCCACAGTTTGCCCCGTGATGCGGATGGTTTTGATCGCCTGTCGTGCTTGATGGGCCGCGATTTAGGCGGGTTGCGGGCAGAATTGAAAGATCGATTAGAAGACGTGCATACCACGACGGAGGGGTTCTTTGCCCCTGAACCAGCCAAGTTGGTTGATAATAAATGGGGGATCGAGATTACGTCGCGCTGGAAGACATATCCGGCGCTGCGGTCTGATCGCGCCGAGGAGATTTTCAAGCGCTTGCGCCCTGAGATTTTGACCCGCCTACAAGAGGCCGCAAAACCCGAAGAGGCATTGTTGCAGTTTGACGGGTTTTTGCGCGGTTTGCCTGCGGGTGTGCAGCTGTTTTCGCTTTTTGAGGCGAACCCGCAATTGACCCAGTTGATCGTTGATATTGCTGCGACGTCGCCTGCGCTGTCGCAGTATTTATCGCGTAATTCCAGTGTGTTGGACGCTGTTCTTGGTGGCGCCTTCTTTGCCGATTGGCCGGGGCCGATGGCGTTAGCTGATACGCTGAATATGGTGTTGGATTCCGCCCCTGACTATGAAACGAAGTTGCTTTCCGCCCGTGTTTGGGCCAAGGAATGGCGGTTCCGCGTTGGGGTGCATTACCTGCGTGGGCTTACCGATGCCGATACGTCGGGTGCGCAATACAGCGACCTTGCGGGGGCCGTGTTGACCGCCCTGTGGCCCGTGGTTGTAGGCGAGTTCGCGCGCAAACATGGCCCACAACCCGGCCGTGGTGCGGTGATCATGGGCATGGGCAGTTTGGGGGCCGCGCGATTGAATGCCAGCTCTGATCTGGATTTGATCATGATCTATGACGCAAGCGGCGTGGACGCATCAGAAGGCCCGCGTCCGTTGTCGACGCGACCCTATTATGCGCGTTTGACCCAAGCGCTGGTGACTGCCCTATCTGCCCCGATGGCCGAGGGTCGCTTGTACGAGGTTGATATGCGTTTGCGCCCCTCTGGTCGATCCGGCCCTGTGGCCACATCGCTGCAGGCATTCCAGACCTATCAGCTTGAAGAGGCGTGGACTTGGGAGCATTTGGCGTTGACCCGTGCGCGCCCTGTGGCCGGATCAGGTGCGCTGGCCCAAGACGTGGAAACGTTTCGCCGTGAATTGCTGATTGCAAAGGGGCAGGGGTCTGATGCTGTCTCTTATACACATCTGACGCTGCCGACGAATAGAGAGG
>CAJXTP010000377.1 GCA_913061335.1 uncultured Loktanella sp. | reverse complement strand
GGCTCGGAGATGTGTATAAGAGACAGAGATCGACGCGCCGTTGTTGGTGACTTGGTCGGCGATTATGGCCGCACAAATGATGGCGGTTGCGGGGATTGAGAGGTCAATCCCACCCGAGACGACATCATCGCCACCCGCGATGACCACGGTGGCCAATCCGATACTGACAACCACAGTAGGCACGGCTTGTTTTAAGATCAATTCGATGGTGCCAGGCGTTAGGAAATTGCTGGATGCAACGCTTAAATATATGAACAGAATAGCAAAAACTGTTAGTGGCAGGATAGCGAGTGCGCGTTGCAGTGGGGGTTTGGTGATCATCATGCAGACTGCCCTCCGGTTGTGAGGGCGACAAGATGATCGACGCCAAGGTTTTCTGTGTCGACATGTGCAATGATTTTGCCGCGCAACATCACGACAATGCGGTCACACAATCCAACCAGTTCACCCGGATCGGATGATGACACAAGGACTGCGGCTCCGTCTGCGGCCAATTTTTCAACCAGCGCATAGATTTCGACTTTAGCACCGACATCCACACCCACGGTTGGCTCATCCAGCATAAACAGCTTGGCGCCGCGCGTCTGCCAACGGCCAAGAACGACCTTTTGTTGGTTGCCGCCACTCAGATTGCGCGCGGTTGCAGATGGATCGCGAGGGCGGATATCGAGCTTTTCAGCAACAGCCTTGGCCTTGGCCAAGGCGCGACCGCGTTGTTCGATCAGGGCTGTCGAAATTTCACCTAAAGAGGCAAGGTTAACATTGTCGCTGACTGACATATCCAGCACCAGACCATCGTGCCGTCGGTCACGCGGGACCAATACCATACCAGCAGCCACTGCATCCGCAGGGGCGGACAGGTGCAAGGGTGCATCCTCAAATACCATCATGCCGCTTGTAGGTTTTTTCAAACCATAAAGCGTGTCGATAAGTTCTTCGCGACCTGATCCGATCAGGCCCGCGATACCGACTATTTCACCAGAGTGAATAGTTAGGTTGACGTCTTGGAATTGTGAGTGACTCAGGCCAGTCACGGACAGCATAGGCGCGCCCGCCTGATGGGTACCATCTGGAAACAACGCATCAATTTCGCGGCCAACCATCGCCGTGATCATTGCATCGGTGCTATCGGGCATGACCTTATCGAACACTTGCACGTTTTGACCATTGCGCAAGACGGTCACTCGGTCACAAATATCTGTGATCTCGGCGAGGTAATGCGACACATAGATCATTGCAATGCCACGCTCTTTTAACTTTGAAATGGCAGTGAACAGTTTATCGACCTCACCACTGGACAGGGGTGCTGTGGGCTCGTCAAATACAACAAGTTTTGCTGCGCCATCAATCAGCGCACGGGCGATTTGCACAAGCTTACGTTCAGCAATCCCAAGATCGCGGATCAGAATTTTTCCCGACATTTCGGTTCCGAGGGCATCGCGAAAAAACGCTTCAGCACGGTGTTGCATGTCGCGGCGTGACAGACCCAATAGACTGGATGTTTCTTGCCCCATGAACACGGACTCAGTGACGGTAAAGTGCTGTACAAGGTGCAATTCTTGGTGGATAAACCTCACGCCCGCGTTGTGGACAGCGCGGGGAGTCACATCGGGCAAGGTCGTTCCATCAACCATGACTGTGCCGCCGTCTGCGCGGTAAACACCCGCCAGAACTTTGATAATAGTTGACTTTCCAGCTCCGTTTTCACCAACCAAACCGTGAATTTCACCAGCGTGGATTTCAAGATCAACTTGGTCCAGTGCCAAAACACCAGGAAAGGACTTGCTGATCGCGTGCATCTGCAAAAGGGCGTCTGCCACAGCACTTTTCCTTATTTGGTCATCGGGGGGAAGCATAAGCGAACGAGGCAAACAAATACATGCCAGCCCCGTTCAGAGAGGAATTTAGTCGAGTGTGCCGTAGCCGAGCGCCTCATAGGCGGCCTTGGCTTCTTCCCGACCATTCACCGGATACACGTCAACAAACGTTTGCGGCAAAAGCGTCTCGCCAGCAAAGTGCTTTGCGGCGTTCATCGCAGCAGTAGAAC
>CAJXTP010000376.1 GCA_913061335.1 uncultured Loktanella sp. | reverse complement strand
GACAGACATTGACCGCAGTTGCCTTTCCGCCGATCTTCGTGTCAGAAGTGGGATCCGCGACTTCGAACCCAGACAGTTGCATTGGCAAACTCCCTAAAAGGCTCTGAGGGCGCACGGCCAACGGAGTGGGCGCAGGCGTGAGCTGATCTTCCAGCATCTCAACCAATTTGGATCCAGCCACCAAGGTCCCATTTTCATCAAGATTAAAATCGATCGACACCGCGAGCCCTGCAAATGTTAAGCCCTGTTTCTTGTCTGTAGTAGCCGCCAAATCTTGGCCGTAAGAAAACAGATCCAACCCGTCTGCGTTGGGGAACGGGGCCGAATTAAAGAAAATTTGACCGTCTAGGGTGAAATGCGCGGCAACATGGGTTAGCGGCGTGTCATCGCTATCGCTTAAGTCGCTCGTCGCCGCTTGAATGCTCCCGACAGGCACAAGACTGGCATGGGTGACGTGCACACTCTCAATTACCCGCGTAATACCCTCGCCCGCAATAACAGGCGTAAAGATAAATGGATCATCGGTCGTGAACGTCACACGGCCAACATCGCCGTGCATTTGGTACTGCCCCTTGATTCTTAACGTGTCACCGTTTGGGTTTTCCTTGGTCACCGGCAGGCTCATTTCACGACCTAGCAATTGCTTCACAATTAGATCAACCTTAACGTGCAATTGTACCAAAGCCGAATTGCTGATCTGCGCAATTAGTTCTGCAACTTCATACTCGGGATCATTGCCGCTCGGGGGCTGATTCTTGTCTCTTTGGTAATTGATGACGCCGAAAACAGAGGATTGGGCGACCTCGTCAGCGGATACTTTGCTGGTCTGAATTCCCACATGATGCGCGCGCAACTGCCCTGGAATCCCCCCCAAAAGCATTTGCAAATCTGAAGGCATGCCATTGCCGTCGATCGGCGCGTCAAACGCAATAACACCGGTCCACGACTTCTGACGCATCATTAAGCGAAACGCGCCAAATGGGTCTTCACCCTCTGGAGAGTTTGGGTTTTCTGCGGTTTTGAAAAACGCGGTGAGGCGGGCGGTGACATCTTCGACCCCGTCGACATATTCGCCACCATTGGTCCAAGATGTTGGGTCTAACGCCATGTCATAAAGCGACCGGCGTGGATCAAGTTTAACAATCAAAATTGCAGGTAGGGTATCGTCATCAAGCACGCTCCCTGCGCCATCCAAAGTCACCGCAAATTCAAAACCAGCAACCATTATGCGATCTTGAAAATTCCACGTAGGTGCGGACTTTGTGGCGACCATGAACAGGTTCTCACGCGTCAATAACGTCGAAATTTCAGGGGAAACCTTCTTTGGTTCGCCAGCGCCATTAAAGCGCAACGCATTCGGCGAGATCGCGTCACCGGTGCCGACACCCAGCGTGATATCGGTAAAAATTCCATACTCATCAACATTGACAATATAACCTTGCGGCGTGATCACCGGATGGGTGGTGATTTCTGCGCTGCGCATGCGGGCATCGATACTAGGAGGCAGTTGCACCTTCGGCCCATCAGGCGCGTCAAGCAATACGCTGTGGCGTTGAGGGCCTATCGCTTTTTGATCCAAGCGCGCGATCAAACCCGCTGTCGCAGTTGGATTATATGGGCCATTATCGGGGTGCGCCAAAAATACGGCCCCAACAAAGACCATCGGAAACGCGGGGGTATCATTGAGCGGTGACAGCTGAGCAAGAGCCGCTGACAAGAGCCCTGCGCCCGCATCTTCATCAGGCAGATAGAGGTTGGCCGTGCTCGACTGCCCAAAATACCCACGCCCTGACGCCGCCTGCCCCAAGAGGACAGACACATAAGACGTGGTCATTGTGCTTTGCATCGCGCCTTGCTGGGCGGTTTCGCGCGGTGGAATATATGCGGGGTGCTGCGTTGTGAACAACAGCCGGTCACCCGCAGCCAAACGCACAAAATCCAACGCAAAAAGACCCGGCATCAGATCAACAGCGCCACTATCTGCCGTTGGATCAAAAACGCCAGCAGGCGTCATTGGGGTCGTCGTACTGTCTCTTATACACATCTGACGCTGCCGACGAATAGAGAG
>CAJXTP010000375.1 GCA_913061335.1 uncultured Loktanella sp. | reverse complement strand
ACCTATGGCAATGGACCCATTTGGCCGTCGTTTTAGCAATTGGATTCGCCTTGAACATCGCAGGTGTTTTGGGCGCAGGTGACGCAAAATTCGCCGCCGCCGCCGCTCCGTTTGTGGCTATTGGCGATCTTAGTATTGTGGCCTGGCTTTTTGTGGCCTGCACATTCACCGGCTTCATCACGCACCGTATTGCAAAACACAGCCCGCTACGCCGTCTTGTCCCAAATTGGAAAAGCTGGAACGCAGGGCGCAGGTTTCCAATGGGACTACCGCTGGGCATGACTTTGGTCTTTTATTTGCTATTGGCGGCCACGCAAAGCTAATCTCGGGCAACAATGCCTTGAAAGATGGCCGCTTTGTCCATGTTTTGGCCACAAACATCGTCGATACAAGGTCCAACAGCATGCGCCTTCAGCGGATGCTTTGGAATAAGGCGATCCCTGATGAACATGCAAACCAGCAACGTAATGGCACCTCCTGCGCCCAAAACGGTTGCGCAAATGCAATTGCCGGTCGCCATGATGCGCGACATCTTGATCAAATCCATATTCCGCATGAACGTGAATTTGGTGTCAGAAATATCGCGGGTGATTTGCCTGCCTGTGCCCGTGACCCAAGAATTGGTAGACATGGCACGCCGCCAATTGTTGCTCGAGGCCACAGGCACCATGAGCGCAAGCGCGGGCAATGAAATGGGCTATCAGCTGACGGATTCTGGTAGAGCGCGCGCCCTAGACGCCTTGGCTCAGTCCGAATATTTCGGCGCGATGCCAGTCCCGCTTGCCATTTACAGCGAACAAATCAAACGCCAGTCAATTCGCAACATTGCGATTACGCGGCAGCAACTTGCAGACGCGATGGGGCATCTGATCTTGCCACCAGACCTGCTTAACAATCTTGGACCTGCTGTCGGGGCGGGACGGTCCGTGCTGATGTACGGCCCTCCTGGCAACGGGAAGTCATCAATTTCGAACGGTATTCGCGACGCGCTTGGCGACAAAATTTTTGTACCGCGCGCGATCGAATATTCGGGCCAAGTCATCACGGTTTATGATCCCATCGTGCATTCTTCAGCCGAGGCGGAAGTCGACGATCCCAATAGCCTACGTCGCACATCGGGGCGGTACGATACGCGCTACGTGCGCTGCGAACGGCCGACCGTGATCACGGGTGGTGAATTGACGCTCAATATGCTCGATCTTGTCTATAACCCGACTGCGCGGACCTATCAGGCTCCGCTTCAGCTTAAATCATCAGGTGGTATTTTCATCGTGGATGACCTTGGCCGACAGGCCGAGCCGCCCCAGACGCTGGTGAACCGTTGGATTGTTCCGTTAGAGGAAAACAAGGATATCCTTGCCCTGCAATCGGGCGAAAAATTCGAAGTGCCGTTCGACACGCTTGTCATTTTCTCGACCAACTTCCACCCGAACTCGATTTTCGACAAAGCGGCCCTGCGTCGTATTTTCTACAAAATCAAAATCGATGGACCAACGCAGGCGGACTTCTTGAAAATCTTTGCCATGGTTGCGCGTAAGAAAAAGATGCCGTTGGACGAGGCTACTCTGATTCACCTTCTGAACAACCGGTATCCGGAAATTGACAACGTCTATGCGAACTATCAGCCGATATTCCTGATCGATCAAATGATTGCGATTTGTAATTTTGAAGGTATTCCATACCAAATGACACCTGCCTTGATTGACCGCGCTTGGGCCAACATGTTCGTCGCAGACGACCACATCGAACACTAATTGCGACCCTGCCCCGCTGTAAATTTGGGGCAGGTCACCGCCTAAGACGCATCGGCGCGGCATGTTTTATCGCGCGGTGTTATACGGACCAATCGCGGTGCAAACTACAAATACCCTGCATCCACGACGGACTGGCGGTACTTCTTACTTACAGGGACCTCTGTGCCGTCACGAAGTCCGATAAATTCACGCCTGCCTCGCCTAGTCCCTGAGACCACAGAGACGCGGGGCACCCAATGTGAACGATGGGTGCAAAACCCATCAACGTCGTCCATCTCATTTATGGCATCAGCAAATCGCATCAACAACCGATGGCAACG
>CAJXTP010000374.1 GCA_913061335.1 uncultured Loktanella sp. | reverse complement strand
CCGTAGTTACCGCCGCCGCCTTGACCGCCGCCATAACCACCGCCGCCGCCACCTTGGCCGCCGCCTTCGCCGCGTCCGTCAAGCATGGTGAGAGTGCCGCCGAAACCTTGCAGCACGACTTCGGTGCTGTAGCGATCAGAGCCGTCTTGGGCTTGATATTTGCGGGTCTGCAATGCGCCTTCAATATAAACCTTGGAGCCCTTTTTCAGATATTGTTCCGCAATGCGGACAAGACCGTCGTTAAAGATCGAAACAGAATGCCATTCTGTTTTCTCGCGACGTTCTCCGGTGTTTTTGTCTTTCCAGTTCTCAGAGGTGGCGATGCGCAGGTTACAAACCTTGCCGCCGTTGCCAAATGTCCGCACCTCTGGGTCGCGCCCCAGATTGCCGATCAAGATCACTTTGTTCACACTGCCAGCCATTGGTATTCCCCTCGTCGATTCTGCGTATTTAGACTTATGCCCTTTTTGAGTGAACAAGGTAAACAGGTTGTTATCATGAACGGGGGCTGGTGATCTTTGCGCAATCTACTATAAATTAGTCCATGCAGGCGTCGAAGGAGGTTTTGATGCAATTTTTTCGCGTTTTGGCTGTTGGTACAGCTATTTGGTCTCCGGCAATCGTGATTGCCGAAGGATCGCGCGAAGCATTGTTTCAAAACCAGTTATCGGTTTTGGATAACCGGTCCGCCCTGCAATATAATAATTCGGTCAGGCTGCAGCCTCCTCGCGCGGTTGTTCCTACGATCGGGTCCAAATCTCCAAATTACGTTGGTCGGTATACGGGGCCGTACCTTGAACTGGCGCGCGCCGCTGCACGTCGACATTATATACCCGAAGATTTGTTCCTGCGTCTTGTTCAGCAAGAAAGCGGTTGGAACGCGCAAGCAAGATCGGTCAAAGGGGCGATGGGGTTGGCGCAATTGATGCCACAGACCGCGCGCGCATTGGGCGTGGATGCGTCGGACCCTGCGCAAAATTTAGAGGGTGGTGCGCGGTATTTGCGGCGTCAGTATGAGACATTTGGCACGTGGCGGTTGGCGCTTGCGGCTTACAATGCCGGACCTGGTGCTGTTGAGCGGTACAACGGTGTTCCGCCGTATAAAGAAACCCAAGATTATGTGCGGATTATTTGGGGGAGCTAAATTTGGCTTTGTCAATTATACGCGCCCCAGTGACGAGGCGCGCATTTGTTATTCAGCCGCGATTTTGATGACCGGTTCCATGTTTGCCAATTCTGTGTCGGACAGATGACATTTGACCTGATGGCCTTCAGCCAAAATCCGCAGCGGCGGCACCTCTTTTTCGCACAGGCCGCCAGCGACCTTTGATTTCCAACCACAGCGCGTTTGGAACGGGCAGCCCGACGGTGGGTTCATTGCAGATGGAATGTCGCCTTCGAGCACGATGTGCTTTTTCTGCACGCTTGTATCGGCGATGGGAACGGCCGACAAAAGCGCCTCTGTGTAGGGGTGATAGGGCGGTGAAAACACCTGATCAGTGGAGCCAAGTTCGACCACATGGCCCAGATACATCACCATCACACGGTCCGCCAAATAGCGCACAATCGACAGGTCATGGCTGATGAATAACAGCGTGGTTTTGTGCTCGCGCTGAATTTCCATAAGCAGATCAGTGACCGCCGCTTGGACAGAAACATCAAGCGCAGAAACCGGCTCATCGGCCACAACGATGCGTGCATCACCGGCAAAAGCTCGTGCAATACCAACACGTTGCTTTTGTCCGCCAGAAAGCTGACTCGGCATTCGGTCGGCAAAGGCGCGCGGCAATTTCACCAGATCAAGCAGGACAAGCATGCGCTCGCGGCGCTCTGCATCGTTGTTACCGATCTTGAAAATCTCGAGCGCGCGCATGATTTGCCGACCCACGGTCATTGACGGATTGAGCGTGTCAAACGGGTTTTGGAACACCATTTGAATGTCCGCGACGGTCTTGGTGTCACGGTCTTCGATGGCGATGCTGCCGATGTCGCGTCCGTCGAGCGTGATCGTGCCTTCGGTCGCGGTTTCTAGTCCCATCAGGACTTTGGCGAAGGTGGATTTACCGCAACCAGATTCCTGTCTCTTATACACATCTGACGCTGCCGACGAA
>CAJXTP010000373.1 GCA_913061335.1 uncultured Loktanella sp. | reverse complement strand
GTTCTTTCACGACCACGAATGGGAGGCACCTTTGCTGCGGGACTTGTTGCAAAGCGATGCGTTTTATATTGGCGCGCAGGGCAGCAAGCGGGCAGGGCTGGCGCGCACGGCTGAGTTACATGCGCTGGGCGTAAGCCCCGACCAATGCAACCGTATCGTTGGCCCGATTGGCATGATCCCGTCAACGCGAGACCCGCGAACCCTTGCGGTGTCGGTGATGGCCGAGATATTGAATACAGCACAGGCGGAATTTCTAAGGAGCACAGCATGACAACAGTGACCATGACCGTGAACGGGGCACCTGTTTCCCACGACGTTGAGGACCGCACGCTGCTGTCTTCGCTATTGCGGGACGGATTGAAGTTGACCGGCACGCATATCGGCTGTGACACCTCGCAATGCGGTGCTTGTGTTGTGCATGTGAACGGCCAAGCGGTGAAGTCGTGCACGATGTTCGCGGTTGAGGCGGATGGCGCCGAGGTGTCCACGATTGAGGGCCAAGCAAACGCCGACGGTTCGTTGAATGTGATCCAACAAGCGTTCCAAGATCACCACGGATTGCAGTGCGGATTTTGCACGCCCGGTATGGTGATGTCGACGGTCAGCCTGTTGAAAGACAACCCCAAGCCAACTGAAACCGAGGTCCGCGCCTATCTGGAAGGCAATTTTTGCCGCTGCACGGGCTACCACAATATCGTAAAAGCGATCTTGGCCGCGTCTGGTCAAGATGTGTCAGCTGAATAGCTAATTTTCGACGAATTACGCAATAAGGAGAGCGGCAATGTATGCATTTGACATCGAGCGACCCACATCCGTAGCGGACGCGGTTGCTGCATTGAAGGATGAAGACGCGCTGGCGCTGGGCGGCGGGCAAACCCTGATCCCGACGCTTAAGCAGCGGTTGGCTGCCCCGTCCAAGCTGGTATTACTGACCGGTATTGCCGACTTGCAAGGCATCGCAAATGACGGCGATACGCTGCGCATTGGTGGCACGACGACACATGCGACGGTGGCGGCGGACACGGCTGGCAGCTATCCGGCCTTGGCTGACCTCGCGTCCCATATCGGTGATCCGGCGGTCCGCAATCGCGGCACGATCGGCGGGTCATTGGCCAATAACGATCCGTCTGCGTGTTATCCGGCAGTGGCGTTGGCATCGGGTGCTACGATCATCACGAATGCCCGCGCGATTGCGGCGGATGATTATTTCCAAGGGATGTTCGAGACCGCATTGGATGACGGCGAGATTGTCACGGCCGTGTCGATCCCTGTTCCTGAAAAAGCCAACTATCAAAAGTTCGTGCAACCCGCATCGCGGTTCGCGCTTGTCGGGGTGTTTGTCGCCAAGTTTGCAGGCGGCGTTCGTGTCGCTGTCACGGGTGCATCAAATGAGGGTGTGTATCGTTGGACGCAGGCCGAGGCGGCGCTGACAGCTGATTTCTCAGCCGCTGCAATCGCAGGGCTGTCGGTGGATGCAGATAACCTGATCGCTGACGTGCATGGCAGCGCAGAGTACCGCGCGCATTTGGTTAAAGTGATGACAGGCCGCGCAGTCACTGCCGCATAAGGTATTATGTTTCGGTTTCTAGGTCCGCATCAGGGACGTTGAGCGTCGACCATGTATCATCGTTTGTGGGCGCAGGCAGCGGCGCGCAAACACCGCGATGAATGTTCACTTTGGCCAAGAAATTTGCCGACACGGGGGCCGTCACAAACAAGAACCCCATGATCAACAGCTCGTGGAATGACCCGTCCGCAAATGTCCAAGAATGGATCATCGATGCGATCAGGAACGCGCCGATACCGACGGTGCCCGCCTTGGTCGGCGCATGAAGCCGAGACATGGCGGTGTTCAGTTTCAGCAGGCCAATGCCCGCAACAAGCGTGAATATCGTCCCGATCAGCAGCGATATGGCGATCGCGTAGGTGGCAATAATTTGCAGGGTCATTCGATGATATCTCCGCGGAGGACGAAACGCGCGTAGGCGACGGTGGATACGAAACCAAGCATCGCGATGATCAGTGCTGCCTCGAAATATATCTGAGTGCCCTGATAAATGCCGAGCAATATGATCAGCCCGATTGCGTTGATGAACATGGTATCAAGCGCCAGTATCC
>CAJXTP010000372.1 GCA_913061335.1 uncultured Loktanella sp. | reverse complement strand
GATGTAGAGAGGTCTCGTGGGCTCGGAGATGTGTATAAGAGACAGATCCATACCTTACGCCTCAATTATAGACTGCGCTATGGTCGCTGCAAGATCAATGTGAAAATTTAAGAGGACACGTTCATGGCAGATGCACCCATCATCGCAGCAAAAGAACCCAAAATGGTCGATCTTGAAGCCGGTAAGGATTACTTCTGGTGTGCTTGCGGTCAGTCAAAAAACCAGCCGTTTTGCGATGGATCGCATGAGGGAACGTCGTTCACTCCGGTCAAGTTCACAGCTGATGAAACAAAAACAGCCGCGCTGTGCCAGTGCAAGCAAACTGGGAATGCCCCATTTTGTGATGGCTCGCATATGACGCTCGAATAAGAACTTAGGAAAACTGAAATGTCTGGAAATGTGAAAAAATATAGCCTTCTGGTTGTCAAAGTGTTGCTTACTCTTGCCTTCGTTGCAGCGGGCCTTGCAAAGCTTAGCGGGCAAGAGATGATGGTTCAAACATTCGAGGCTGTTGGCGTGGGCCAATGGTTCCGATACGTAACTGGGGTCATCGAAATTGGTGCGGCGGCACTCTTGTGGGTTAGAGGACTGCAGTTCGTCGGGGCCGGCCTGTTGACCTGCACCATGGCAGGAGCCACGCTGGCGCACCTGTTCATCATTGGTCCATCCGCTGTTCCGGCGCTGGTCCTTGGAATATTGTCAGCCATCGTGGCCTATCATTATCGTGCCCAGTCTCCAATTGACCTCGGTTCGTCTGCAGCCTGACATTTCGAACCAAAAGTTAGCGCCATGAATAACACATCTGAGAAATTACTCGTCATCGACGTCGCCCCGAAAATGGACCGGTTCGATGAGGTCATAAAATACTTTGCTAAGCTAAGTGCGATTTTTGAAGCTTTCGGGGCCACGCGCATCCAAAAGCTGAGAACGCGCGAGCAACTCATGGGGGACACCGCGGTCAAGGCGACCGCCATCGTCAATTTTCCCGATGCAGAAGCAATCAAAAACGTATTTTCGAGCGCCGAATTCGCAGCACTCGAAAATGCTCATGAAATTCTGTATGAGACGTTTAGCCTCAGGATTTGTGACGGACACTAGGCCAATTGCTTGGCTTTAATCGCGTTGAAATACGATTCGGAGGGACAATGCCCAAGATTAAACCAATGAAGGATGGACCACTTCTTGTCGAAGGCGTGCCAAACCTCAAAAATAGTGATGGGGATATCTCTCCGGACAAACCGTCCTTTGCGCTTTGTCGGTGTGGCTTGTCCAAGAATAAACCATATTGCGACTATGCACACGCGGCTGCCGGGTTCACCAGTGACAATGGCGATGCGAAAATCCGGAACACCCCGATCGCCTATAGAGCTGAAGTCGAAGGCCATCAGGTCGAAGTCTCCTACACGCCCGTCTTGTGTGGCCATATCGGTGAATGCCAGCGTCTGCACCAAGCGGTGTTTGACCCCAAGAAAATGCCTTGGATTCAGCCCGAAAACGGGACGCTTGAGGGTATTAGATCGGTGATCTCAGCCTGTCCCTCTGGCGCATTAACTCTTTCAATTGATGGTATGGACCCAACTCATTTGGAATCTGACGATGTATCTGTCACCATTGTCAAAGACGGACCATACGTGGTTAAGAACGTCTCGTTGGGTGCCGTATTCAACGGTGCAAATGCCAGCGAAGAGGAATACATTCTTTGTCGTTGTGGCAAGTCTAAAAACAAGCCGTTCTGCGATGGCTCGCACCATGACGAAAAGTGGCGCGACGACGCGTGAGGGGACACCCCAGTGATCGTGATAGGTGTTTGCAAGCAGTTCCCATCCGCTTCTTTCAAACTGAATGAAAACCTTAATATCTTTATTGGAAAACGTCATTTGAAAATCCCATCAATGCCAAACCATTGATGGGGCCCCAAAAGCAGCCGTTAGTGCGCGTGCGGCGAAAGCACACTTTGTCCGCGTCTTTCGAGTTCATGCAATGCGCAGCGAAAGGGCGCTTTAGGTTCCACCACTTTCTACCCGCTTGAATGGCTGCTCTGGTGAAACTTGCTGCACTGCAAAATCCATCCCGCTGCAACTGCAAGCAAATGCTGCGTCAGCAACATGCTCAAACGTCAATGTCGGGAAAGTCCGCAATCTGTGAGTT
>CAJXTP010000371.1 GCA_913061335.1 uncultured Loktanella sp. | reverse complement strand
ATGTTGACGGGGATGCTAATATTATCCACCAGACTCTTGCCGATGCATATAGTGCTGAGCCGTTTGTAGCGGTTCTCCCCAAAGGCGAAGTTCCCGCGATTAAGCATGTGCGCGCCAGTAATTTTTGCCACATTGGCGTCGTTGCAGACCGAGTTGAGGGCCGTGCGATTGTGATTGTGACGCTTGACAATTTGACCAAGGGGTCGTCTGGCCAAGCGCTTCAAAATGCGAATTTGATGTTAGGGCTTGATGAAACTGCAGGCCTAATGATGGCACCCGTTTATCCATGAAAGGCCATAAAAGGAAACGCGGCATTCAGCTGAATGCGTTTTCCCTTTTTACAGATATTAATGATCAAGCCGTGCACAATGGCACCGAGTATTTCCGGCCACCGTTCGAAGTTGCCGCTGCACTACCACCGCCGACAAAGCTGATTGGTCCAAAGAGGGCAATTGCGCGTTGAAAGAACTGGGTGCTTGCATGGCGCCGGACGGTGCTGACGCGACCAATTAACCATTGGCAGACATGTTCATATCACCTGATAAGGACGTGTCGTGATGCAAACGGTTTCCCAAATTGCCAAAGATATCCTTGCCCGTGAGGGCGGTTATGTGAACGATCCTGATGATCCCGGAGGGGCGACAAACCACGGCGTGACCATTCACACAATGCGCCGGCTTGGGCTTGACCTGACCGGCGACGGGGTCGTGGACGGCGAGGATGTGCGTATTTTGGACGCAGATCGTGCGCTGAAGATATTTATAGATCACTATTATCACGGACCTGGATTGGATGGATTGCCAGCCGCATTGCAGCCATCGGTTTTTGATATGTATGTCAACGCGGGCAACAATGCGATCAAGGTGTTGCAACGGTTGCTTAGTCAGATGCGCATTGACGTGGTTGTTGATGGAGCGCTAGGGCCGCTGACGATTGCGGCCACGACACAGGCGATGGCAGCCGCGCCGGATCATTTGGCTGATGCCTACGGCATTGCGCGGCGCAATTACTATTACCGTCTGGCAGATGGCCGTGCAGCCAGCCGCAAGTATGCCCGCAGGCGAGACGGCGGCAAAGGCGGTTGGATAGCACGCGCGGAAAAGTTCATTGCGCCACGCTATCATTTCACTGAACACCAGCACACAGCGAGGACAGCATCATGGGGATAATCGGACAAATCATGTCAGTCATTTTTGGTGGCAGCCGCAACGTTGTCGCCGAGACGGTTCAAGTTTTTCGCGAAAATGCTGAAAACGGCGCTGTACGGGATGCGGATGCAAAGGCTGCAGCGTTGGCACAGCTTGCCGCCGAATTTAGCTACGCCCGCCAAGGGTGGTTTGACCGTTTCATCGACGGGCTTAACCGGTTGCCGCGTCCGATGCTGGCGTTGGGCACGATTGGATTGTTTGTTGCTGCCATGACTGATCCGGTGTGGTTTGCGGAGCGGATGGTCGGGGTTACTGCTGTGCCGGAGCCATTGTGGTGGCTTATGGGCGCGATTGTGAGTTTTTACTTCGGCGCCCGACATCAGATCAAGGGCCAAGATTTTCAGCGTGAGATTGCGCAAACTGGGATTGTTGCAGCTACGGATGTGCCGTCGCGACCCAATATTGACGTGACAGATAATGTTGCGTTGGCGGATTGGCAGGCCGGCCGTGGATGATTTTGAGATGGAACGACGCGTCAGCGTGTTAGAGACCCGCAACGCAGTTGATGAAGTACACCGTACCAATGTTGGCGCACGTTTGGGTGCAATTGAAGAAACATTGCGGTGGTTGGTGCGGCTGATTATCGGCGGGCTGCTGATGGCTGGTCTAGGCTATGCTGTGCAAGGTGGATTAATGCCCTAGCCCTGCGGCGAAATGCACGTCGGCGGTCATTTTAACCCGCCAGCGGATGCGCTATCTGTCATTTATGATGATTGAACTTGGACATTTTGCGCTGATTCTGGCGTTTGGCGTGGCGGTGGTCCAGATGATCGTGCCAATGGTGGGGGCCGCGACTGGGCGCCGCAATTGGATGGCCATAGCAGAGCCCGCAGCGACCAGTCAGGTTATCTTGGTTGGCTTTTCGTTTGGTGTTTTAATGTGGGCATTTATCCAGTCGGATTTCTCGCTGGCGTTGGTTTACCAAAACTCACATACGGCTAAGCCGTTGAT
>CAJXTP010000370.1 GCA_913061335.1 uncultured Loktanella sp. | reverse complement strand
AGATGTAGAGAGGTCTCGTGGGCTCGGAGATGTGTATAAGAGACAGGTATGAACAAGGGCGCGTCAAGCATTTGCGCGGTTTGGCCAGTTTGGAAGATCAGATGTGTCAGATGACCATTGGTGGATACGAGGGCCGTGGATCGCCGGACCGCGTCGATGCGCTTGTCTGGGCTATTCATGATCTGATGATCGAACCAGCAAAGCACTGGCGCAACCCGCGTATGCGGCATTTGTAAAGCAACAGCTGTTGCGCGCGCCACCGCGCGCAACTGTCGGACCTTCTTATCCCCTATCTCGTAAAACTGTTTCAAGGATCAGCGGCAGCCACTGAGGGGTGTCGGATCAAGGAGTGATTGATGTTTGAATTTTTGAACCGCCCCAAGATTGACACTGCAGATGCTGCACCTGCTGAAGGCAAAGCATCGGCGACAGGTCATGCGATTGCATGGCCGGGGGCTGGCCGCGTCGCTTGGAGCCCACGTGACGTTGTTTCATTGACCCGCACCGGATTTATTGGCAACCCAGTTGGGTTTCGCGCCGTAAAGATCATTGCAGAAGCCGCAGCCGCGTTGCCAGTTGTGTTGCAAGACCAAGAGCGTCGTTACGAGACCCACCCAATTCAAGCGCTTTTGGCCCGCCCGAATGCCGCCCAAGGTCGTGCTGAAATTCTTGAGGCGCTTTATGGTCAACTGCTTTTGACCGGTAACGGGTATTTGGAAGGCGTCGGTGACGAAGGCTTACCCGCTGAGCTGCATGTTTTGCGGTCCGATCGAATGAATATTGTTCCGGGTGCAGATGGTTGGCCGGTTGCATATGAATACGGCGTAAACGGGCGCAAGCACCGCTTTGCTGTTGCCCCGAATGAGACGATGGTATGCCACGTCAAAAGCTTTCATCCGCAAGATGATCACTATGGATTTTCGCCGATGCAAGCCTCTGCGTCCTCGATTGATGTGCATAATTCTGCATCTCGTTGGTCCAAGGCTTTGCTTGATAATGCGGCACGCCCCTCTGGTGCGATTGTGTATCGCGGTGCCGATGGTCAGTCGCAGTTGAGCACAGACCAGTATGATCGGTTGTTGTCCGAGATGGAGACCCAACATCAGGGTGCCCGCAATGCTGGCCGGCCGATGTTGCTGGAGGGCGGTTTGGATTGGAAACCAATGGGATTTAGTCCGTCGGACATGGAATTCCAGAAGACCAAAGAAGCAGCTGCGCGCGAAATTGCCGTCGCCTTTGGTGTGCCGCCAATGTTGTTGGGTCTGCCCGGTGATGCGACATATGCAAATTACCAAGAGGCGAACCGCGCGTTTTACCGATTGACCGTATTGCCGTTGGCGTCGCGTGTTCTTGGTTCGATTTCGGATTGGTTGTCTGATTTTACCGGGGAGCATATTAGTTTGCGCCCCGACCTGGATCAAATTCCGGCTTTAGCTACTGAACGGGAAGCGCAGTGGCGCCGTATTAGTGATGCCGCATTCTTATCGGATGCTGAAAAGCGCAATTTGCTGGGTTTGCCTGTGATCGAGGTTGGCGATGTCGCGTAAAATCGTTGATCTGCCGATCCGTGAACGCGTGCAAACCCGCCCGCCTGTGTCTGACTTTTGGTTCGCACAACTCGATGTCCGATTGGGCAAGATTGAAGCCATGTTGACCCGCCTTGAATGGCAGGTTTGGATCATCGTCTGTACTGTGTTTGGCCTTTCTATACTTGAAATTATCAATGCCCTTTCGGCAGTTTGAATTGGAGTTACCTGTGACATTAGAACGCAAATTTTGCCAAGTCGGAAGTGACCTGAAGGTTATTGATGGGTCAAAGATCGAAGGGTATGCGTCGCTTTTTGGCAAAGTAGATCAGGGTGGCGATATCGTGGAATCTGGTGCATATGGCGCATCGCTTGCCCGAGCGATTCAAAAGGGCAGTACCGTTAAAATGCTGTGGCAGCATGACCCCGCAGAGCCAATTGGCGTTTGGGACGAGGTTGTTGAAGATGCAAAAGGTCTTTGGGTAAAGGGTCGCATTTTAAACGACGTGGCCCGTGGCCGTGAAGCTGTTGCACTGATTGCAGCAGGTGCCATTGACGGTCTGTCGATTGGCTACCGCACGGTCAAATCCCGCAAGAACGAAAAGGGCTCACGCCTTTTGTCAGAGTTGGAGCTTTGGGAGGTGTCTTTCTGTCTCTTATACACATCTCCGAGCC
>CAJXTP010000369.1 GCA_913061335.1 uncultured Loktanella sp. | reverse complement strand
GTTATTGTACTGGGCTTATGACAGAATTGTCGGCATCGATAACGTAAAGCTGGGGGGCTAAGGCCATGACAACGACCGCACTCAAAGGGCACGCTGTCGCCCCAAACTTGATGGGCTTCACTCTGCCAATTACCGCAGCCTTTGGCGCATTCTTTGGCCTGCTTGCTGGTCAAGCAACAGGTGTAGGCGCGCTGCTTGGTATTATTGCCGGCGCTGTCGTTGGTGCCATAATCGCCTATGTTTTGGTGACAATGCTGCCGTATAAAACAGGCCGTTTGGCTGCGATCGCCGCCATTGGTGTGCTTGGGTTGCTTGTCGGCGGTATGATCGGATTGATTGTTGGTGTGTTTTCTGGCGCTGCCTTAGGTTGGTGCGCGTATTGGGTGCACACGGGGCGTTACCGCGCAAGCATGCCGCCCTATGCTACACCTGGACAGGTCCTGTGGCACAATACGTTTAAGTTTATCTGTGGGGCGATCCTGTTTTTCCTGATCGCGCCGATTGTGACGATTATCCCGCTGTCGTTCAACGCGCAGGACTTTTTCACATTCACGCCGGAAATGCTGTCATTGGACCCAGATGGTTTCTCGCTCAAGCATTATCGCGACTTTTTCACCAATGATGACTGGCTGCGTCCGCTTAAGAACTCTGTGATTATTGCACCGTTTGCGACAATCATTTCGGTGTCACTGGGCACGCTGGCCGCAATCGGTCTAAGCCAAAGTCACGTGCCATTCCGTCGCGCCATCATGGCGATCTTGATTTCACCGATGATTGTCCCACTGATCATTTCCGCAACTGGTATGTTCTTTTTCTACAGCCAGATGGGGTTGTTCATGGAAAACACATTCGGGATTTCCAAATCGCTTTCCGGTTATATTAAGGTGATCTTGGCACATGCCGCCCTTGGCATTCCGTTTGTGATTATCACTGTGACGGCAACGCTGGTAGGCTTTGATCATTCACTGACGCGCGCTGCCGCCAATATGGGTGCGACCCCAACGGTGACATTCTTTCGGGTGCAGATGCCGTTGATTTTGCCCGGTGTGATTTCGGGCGCACTGTTTGCGTTTATTACGTCATTTGACGAGGTCGTTGTGGTCCTGTTTGTTGGTGCCGCTGCCCAAAAGACGCTGCCTTGGCAGATGTTCACCGGCCTGCGCGAGCAAATTAGCCCGACTATTCTGGCGGTCGCGACGATCTTGGTGATCGTATCGATCCTGTTGCTAACAACTGTGGAACTATTGCGCAGACGCTCTGAACGCCTGCGTGGATTGTCGCCGACCTAAGGCAGCACCGACAGCCATACCCAAGCAGAGACGACGGACATGGCCGTGCCAATGAGCACGGCCGACGCCGCGACGCGGCGCGCAACCCCGTACATATTTGCGAACAAATAAGCATTGATTCCCGGCGCCATCGCACCCGTCACGACAGACGAGCGCATATCGGCGGTAGATAGACCGAGTGCTGTGCCGAGCGAAAATGTGATGACTGGATGCACAACAAGCGAGACCGTGACGATAAAGAAAATCGTGCGCATGTCGCCTTCGGGTTGGTAACGGTACAACACACCGCCAAGCCCAAACAAGGCAGCAGGTAATGCGGCACGCACGATTAGATCAATTGCGTCGGTGAATGCCACGGGCAGGGCTACACCGGACAGATTAACTGCGAACCCAAGGCTAATCCCAAGGATCAATGCGTTCTTGAACATCGCCCGTAGAACCTTGGCCGGAATGGCGGCGACGGAATTGCCCGCGTTGCGCACAGTCTCCATTGCGGTAATCCCGACGGCATAACAAAACGGTGAATGGATCGCGATGATCGCGAAATTGCTGGTCAGCGCGTCAACGCCATACGCCTGCTCTGTGATCGGCAACCCAAGCAACACTGAGTTTGAAAAAAGCCCGATAAAGCCGATTGCCACGCTTTCTTCGGCGCTACGCCCAAATATGTAGCGCGCGCCAAGAAACCCGATGGTAAACCCCGCCAGCGCGCCTGCATAAAAGCTTAGCAGCAATGCCAATTGAAAACTTTGCCCAAGATCAAGCGTCGATATCGCGCGAAATAGCAGGCAGGGGATGGCAAAGCTTTGGGTGAACTTCATTAGCCCATCAACACCAGCGTCGTTGAAATAGCCTTTCCAAACCGCGAGATATCCGAACCCGATGACCAGAAATACTGGCAGAATGACGTTGATCAAGCTGCCCAAAACATGAGCCT
>CAJXTP010000368.1 GCA_913061335.1 uncultured Loktanella sp. | reverse complement strand
TCTACACCTCTCTATTCGTCGGCAGCGTCAGATGTGTATAAGAGACAGCACCATTTCTGCCGTGTGATCTTGTCCCCCAGCTACAAATGGCCGCCGAAAAAAGCCCATCAGGCATGGCGCTCGCGGCATCACCAAGCGGGCGGCAGCCGACGTTTGGTCTTTGGCCAACGGCCCTGCGCGAAGACCTGCGTTCGGCCCTGTTGGGCGGCTTGCGCAAGGTCGTTTTATGGACGTCCCAACACGGGGCAGCCACTGCCGAATTCCCTGATGACGCCGCCTTTTTCAACGTGAACACACCCGCAGATTTGGACCAAGCAAGAGGCATGCTATGAAGGTATTTGGCGTCGTCGGTTACAAAAACACAGGCAAAACCGGTCTGATGGAACGACTGGTGGCCGACATCACCGCGCGCGGATTTTCAGTATCAACGATCAAACACGCCCATCACAGCTTTGACGTCGATCACGCAGGCAAAGACAGCTACCGACACCGAACCGCTGGTGCGTCGCAAGTGTTGCTGTCATCGGGTACTCGATGGGCGTTGATGAGCGAGCTGCGCGGCGCGCAAGAACCGCCACTTGAGACTCTTTTGACGCAGCTTGACCCTGTCGATCTGATCTTGATCGAAGGCTACAAAACCGACGACCACCCAAAGATTGAAACCTACCGCAAAACGACCAGGGGCACGCTTTTGGCCCCCTCGGACCCGACAATCATTGGCGTTGCGGCGGACTGCGCGGTGTCTGTGCCTCAGCGAGTATTTGACCTTGATGATACCGCAAAAATTGCCGATTTCATCCTTGTTCAGGTCGACCTATGACCTATGACACCTTTGTCATGGTCGATTGGTCAGGTGGCACTGACCGTGGCCCGACGCCGACAAAGGACGCCATTTGGGCATGTATAGCAGGGCAAGAACCGGTCTACTTTCGCACCCGCCAATTGGTCGAAGTTTGGTTGACCAATCTATTCACTACCGAATTGGTCGCCGGTCGACGTGTGCTTGCGGGGTTCGATTTTCCGTTGGGATACCCGGCAGGTTTTGCCACATCGGTGACAGGGTCCAATGATCCGTTCGCCCTTTGGGCATGGTTCGCGCGTCATATCACGGACACACCCGAGACGAACAATCGCTTTGACGTTGCCGCTGATTTGAACGCCCTGTCTGATGGCATCGGGCCATTCTGGGCAAATGGTCTGTCGCGTGACATTCTCAGCCTGCCACGTAAAGGGCGCGACCGTACGCCCAATCCGTTTCCTGAACGGCGGCAGGTTGAGACCTGCGCAAAGGGCAGTTTCACGTGCTGGCAAATGGCTGGTGTCGGTGCTGTTGGATCGCAGATTATGATGGGTTTACCGGTACTACACCGACTACGGGAACACTTCGCAAATGACCTGCGCGTTTGGCCGTTTGAGGATTCAGGTGCAGCGATCACCATTGCCGAAATTTGGCCGAAATTGTTCGCAGGTCCCGCGCCAGATGGCATAATCAAGGACGCTCATCAGGTTCAGTCCACGGCCGCCTATCTTGCATCGTTGTCACCCGCAGATATGGTCAGTCTGATGAATGTAGACGCTCACGAAGAGGGCTGGATCCTTGGTGTTCCACATCCCAAGGCCCCCGCATTGCGCAACGACTGTTTTGCCATGCCCCAAGGCGCACATTGGACACCCGTGACCGAGGCCCTCGCGCATATACATGACAATTTGTCACCAGTGACTGGTCATAAAATGATCAAAATCGCCCACGCCGCTGGTCGAATCTTGGCCGCTGACGTGTCCGCAAAGCGTGACCATCCGCCGACACCGAATTCAGCAGTTGATGGCTATGCTTTTGCTGGGCCCGTTGGTCAAGGCGCGCATGCGGTGCCACTGGTTGACGGTCGCGCAGCGGCAGGGACACCTTATGCCGCACCAGTGCCCAACGGTCATGCCATTCGCATTCTGACAGGAGCGGCCATGCCGTCCGGAACGGACACTGTTATTTTGCAAGAAGATGTCACTGTCGACGGCGTAAAAATCTTGTTTCATGGACCACTGAAATCAGGCGCAAACGCACGCAAGGCGGGCGAGGATATGACCGCAGAACAGGTCATTTTGGCATCGGGCCGTACGCTAACCCCTGCAGATTTGGCGACCATGGCTGCCGCGGGCATCGGCGACGTTACGGTCAGGCGGAAGCTGCGGGTTGGTGTTCTGTCCACCTGTCTCTTATACACATCTCCGAGCCCACGA
>CAJXTP010000367.1 GCA_913061335.1 uncultured Loktanella sp. | reverse complement strand
GGTACCCGCCATAAGGTGCAGATGTTTGTGGTGTCCAATGGCGGTATTCGTCCGTCGCCGAACCCGCTGGTCGAAACGGTTGTCGTGCCTGACGGCCCCGATATTGCCGATATTTGGATCGCCGACCGTGCTGGGCCGGGTGACGTGGTGATTACGGGCGACATTCCACTGGCTGCGCGCTGCGTTGAAAACGGGGCGATGGTGCTGAAACATAACGGCGAGCCGCTGACGACTGCGAATATTGGCAACGTGCTGGCGACCCGCGATTTGATGACTGATATGCGCGCGGCAGATCCGTTTCGCCAAGGCAGCGGCAAGCCGTTTTCTAAGGCGGACAGATCGCGTTTCTTGGATGGGCTTGAACGCGCCTTGCGGGCGTCGCAAAAGCGCTAGACCTGTCGCCGCTGACCTGCCACGGATGGTGTCATGAACATGTTTGCAAACCTGAGGCCCAATCAATTGGGCGCCATTTCGGCGATGATCGCTGTCTTCTTTTTCTCGGTCAACGACGGGGCGATTAAGTTCCTGTCGGGCGGCTATGCGCTGCATGAAGTCGTGCTGATCCGTTCGGTCATTGGTCTTGTGATTTTACTGGTGCTGATTGCGCCGCTGACCGATGGTTTCGCGATTTTTCGCACTAAGCGGCTGGGAATGCATCTGATCCGCGGGTTCTGCGTGGTCATGGCAAACATGACGTTTTTCCTTGGGTTGGCGGCGATGCCATTGGCGGATGCGGTGGCGATTTTCTTTATCAGCCCGCTGATCATAACGGTGTTTTCGGTGGTATTTTTGGGCGAATATGTCGGGCCACGGCGCTGGGCGGCGGTGATTGTCGGCCTTTTGGGCGTTGTGATCATGATGCGCCCCGGCACGGCGTCGTTCCAATATGCGTCGTTATTGCCTGTTGTCGCGGCCACGGCTTATGCTGGATTGCACATGTTGACGCGGCTGATTGGTCGCACGGAAAGTGCGGCCACAATGGCGTTTTACATCCAGATCGTGTTCATCGTGGTCTGTGTGATCATCGGCATGGCTGTTGGTGATGGCCGCTTTGGCGACCAATCTGACCCGTCATTGCGGTTCTTGTTGCGGGCTTGGGAATGGCCTGTCGCCGCAGATTTTCCGCTGTTTATCTTGGTTGGATTTGGCGTGGCTGTGGGCGGGTATTTCATATCTCAGGCGTACCGCGTCGCGGAAGCATCGATGGTCGCGCCGTTTGAATATTTGGCGCTGCCGTTGTCGGTGCTTTGGGGCATTCTGATATTCGACGAATGGCCGGATGCGGTGTCATATTTGGGCATGGCGCTGATCCTTGGGGCTGGGTTGTTCATTGTCTGGCGCGAGTCTGTGACGGTCGAAAACCCGCTGCAAAACCCAAGGGTGCGTCGCTGAAAAATCTGCGCTAGGGTGCCTGCGTAGAGGGAATTTTTATGACCATAAACGCAGTGATATTTGACATCGGCAATGTGCTGATTGAATGGCAGCCAGAGCGGTTTTTTGACGCAAAAATCGGCGAGGCTCGCAGGCGTGAAATGTTCGCGGCGATTGACCTGCATGGCATCAATGACGAGGTCGATCGCGGCGCAAATTTCCGCGACACGATCTATGCTGCCGCCGATGCCAACCCTGAATTTCACGCCGAGGTTCGCATGTGGCACGATCATTGGATCGAGATGGCGGCCCCTGCCATTCCACAATCTGTGCGGGTTTTACGTGCCCTGCGTGCCAAGGACGTGCCGGTTTTTGCACTGTCGAATTTTGGCATTCAGACCTTTGATATTGCGCAGCCAGTGTACCCGTTTTTGGCCGAATTTGATCGCCGGTATATTTCCGGTCATATGGGCGTGATTAAACCTGACGCGGAAATTTACGCGCGACTTGAGGCTGACTGCGGGCTGGATCCTGCGACGCTTTTGTTCACCGATGATCGGATTGATAACATCAACGCTGCGGCTGCGCGTGGCTGGCAAACGCACCTGTTTGAGACCCCGCAGGGCTGGGCGGATTGCGTTGTATCACATGGATTACTAACCGCGAAGGACGCCCAATGACCGAGATGATTCCATTTGCTGAAGCCGATAAATTGCTGGATTGGATCGCACTAACGGATGCATTGGCTGCGGGCCATGATCTGCCTAAGGCATCAGTTGAGGACGTATTTTTATATAGTGATAACAATACGTTGTTGAACCTGTCTCTTATACACATCTGACGCTGCCGACGAATAGAGAGGTGTA
>CAJXTP010000366.1 GCA_913061335.1 uncultured Loktanella sp. | reverse complement strand
CTCGTGGGCTCGGAGATGTGTATAAGAGACAGGCCTATGTCTTAGCTATGGAAAAACGAATTTTTGACATCTTTATTTCTGGCGGCGGAGTGGCTGGTCTGACGGCGGCTGCTGCCTTTGGCACAGCTGGGTTTACTGTGTTGATCGTTGACCCGACCCCGCCAGTCACAACCCAGACCACCGATGGCGCCGATTTGCGCACCACGGCATTTTTGCAACCCGCCAAAGCGTTCCTAGACCGCGCTGGCCTGTGGGATGCGCTAGCCCCGCATGCGGCGGCGTTGCAGGTTATGCAGATCGCAGATGCAAGCGGCCCGAGCGGCGCAATTCGCACCACCGCCGCCTTTGATGCGGCTGATATTTCAGATGAACCGTTTGGCTGGAACCTGCCAAATTGGCTGCTGCGCCGCGAAATGATCGCACGACTGGATGCGCTGGATAACGTGACATTAGAAACAGGTGTTGGGTTTGCCGATATGGTCGCGCGCACGGCTTATGCTTTGGTTCAGCTAACCGATGGATCGCAGGTCCGTTGCAAGCTGGTGATTGGTGCGGATGGACGCAATTCGCCAGTCCGTGCCGCGGCGGGTATTTCTGCCAAGACGACACGTTACGGCCAAAAGGCGCTCACCTTTGCAGTGACCCACGACCAGCCTCATGGCAATGTTTCAACCGAGATACACCGTTCTGGCGGCCCATTTACGCTGGTCCCCCTGCCCGACCACGACGGCGTACCTTGCTCTGCCGTTGTTTGGATGAACGATGGAGCAAAGATCGCAAATCTTGTGGCCCTTGATCAGGCAGATTTTGACGCGGCTGCAACAGCGCGCTCTGGTGGAATTTTCGGCCCCCTAACATGTGTTTCCAAACGCAGCGCGTGGCCAATCATCAGCCAAATCGCAAATGCCATGAACGGCCCGCGCACAGCCCTTGTCGCCGAAGCAGCCCATGTCCTGCCGCCCATCGGGGCGCAGGGGCTAAATATGTCATTGGCCGATTTGGCTTGCCTGCTTGACCTTGCGCTAGATGCCGGCGAAACGATTGGCGATGCCGTTATGCTCGATGCCTATCACACCGCGCGGCACAGTGATGTCCGGCTACGGGTGACAGGTATTGATGCGCTTAACCGTGCATCCATCGCGGGGTCAGCTATCGCCCAAGACCTACGTGTCGCGGGGATCAAGGCGCTCTTTGGAGCCGCCCCAATCCGCCGCAAACTGATGGAACTTGGCCTAGGGGCCAAGCGTCAAAGCACTTGATCAAGAACGCCGGTAAGCCGCGTCATGGTCGCGGGCACATCATACAGTTTATCCAAACCAAACAGACCTAACCGGAACGTGCGAAAGTCATCAGGCTCGTCGCATTGCAGCGGTACACCTGCAGCAATTTGCATGCCCAACGCCGAAAACTTGGACCCGTTTTGGATAGCCACGTCGTCGGTATAGCTGACAACAACGCCAGGTGCCGCGAACCCATCGGCCGCAACCGACTTGATCCCCTTGCCCGCAAGATAGGCGCGCACATCGTCACCAAGGGTTTGCTGCGCGACCTTGAGCTTATCAAACCCATAATCACGGGTTTCCAGCATAGTATCGCGGAACGCGCGCAAGCCGTCGGTCGGCATTGTCGCATGATAAGCGTGGCCGCCATTTTCATAGGCCTGCATGATGCTGTGCCACTTTTTCAGATCAAGCGCGAACGAGATTGACTGGGTGCCTGCCATCCGCTCCACCGCAAGGTCCGACATCATCACAAGACCCGCAGAAGGTGTCGCAGACCAGCCTTTTTGCGGGGCGGAAATCAGGACGTCAACGCCAAGCGCCTTCATGTCGATCCAGATGCAACCGGACGCAATGCAATCCAAAACCATCAGCGCGCCAACTTCGTGGGCAGCGGCGGCCATTGCAGCAATATAATCGTCAGGCAAAATGATGCCCGCACTGGTTTCCACATGCGGGGCGAAGACCACATCAGGCTTGGCGTCAAGAATGGCAGCAACCACATCTTCGATTGGTGCAGGCGCAAACGGCGCGCGGGTGTCATTGCCCGCTTGACGGGCCTTCATCACTGTCGTTTTCGCGGTGAAATCACCGGCGTCAAAAATCTGCGTCCAGCGGTATGAAAACCAGCCGTTACGTATGATCATTGCATGGGCGCCACTGCCGAACTGACGGGCCACTGCCTCCATGCCGTAGGTCCCGCCACCCGGCACTAAGGCCACATGATCCGCCTTATAGCTGTCTCTTATACACATCTCCGAGCCCACGAGAGCTCTCTACATCTCGTATGCCG
>CAJXTP010000365.1 GCA_913061335.1 uncultured Loktanella sp. | reverse complement strand
GTAGAGAGGTATCGTGGGATCGGAGATGTGTATAAGAGACAGAGGTCGGGGGGCAGTCGATTATAACAGATATGCCCAAAGCCGTCGGCAGAGGTGGCGCTGGGCCGCCACCAAGATGGATGGCACGGGCCGCTATCGCGAGCTGCGACGTCACCAGAATTGCGTTGCGTGCTTCGAAGTTAGGGATAACCTTGGACCCGCCTGAGGTCATTCTGCCAAAAAAACGATTGCAACGTTGAGGTGTTTTATGACTTCAAAGAGACGTGGTTGCCCGACAGCATGGAACGCCTGGCAAAGATAGAAAGTACCGCCGGACGCGCCATTTCTTGAAAGAAAGCCTGAGGAGGTCGCATATCTGCATGCCGATGCGCTTCAAGTTTTGAACAACTTTTGTGTCGAACATGAAGTCTTCGTTTTCCGCGAATGGCGGCAATGCGGTAACTGAAGCGCGGTATATTGTGCCTGTTTTCACGGTTTGAGCCAACTTGCCATATCCCCCTAGGGGGGATACCATTCATTTATGCCAGAACATCACACCCATGCCACTCACCCCGATATCGTGAAGCGGTTGAAGCGCGCCAATGGGCACCTTCAAAGCGTGATTGCGATGATTGAAGGCGGCAGGCCCTGCACCGACGTTGCTCAACAACTTTACGCTGTTGAAAAGGCGGTTCTGCAAGCCAAGCGTACCCTAATCCAAGACCATATTGATCATTGCCTCGATGTAGCTGTCGCCGGAACAGGCGACATGTCAGGCGTGGCAGATTTTAAAGCAATCACCAAGTATCTTTAAGGAAACAACATGTTCTCCGTCCTTTCTGACCGCACCTATCGCCACCTTTTTTTGGCACAGATCGTGGCGCTGCTTGGCACGGGGCTTGCCACAATCGCCCTTGGGCTTTTGGCATATGATCTTTCAGGTGAACGAGCAGGGCTTGTTTTGGGAACGATCTTTACCATCAAGATGGTGGCCTATGTCGGCATTGCCCCGATCGCTGGGGCCTTTGCCAATCGTTGGCCGCGTCGCACCATGCTTGTCAGCCTTGATCTGATCCGAGCGGCGGTGGCGCTTTGTCTGCCGTTCGTAACCGAAGTTTGGCAGGCTTACATCCTGATCTTTGTGCTGCAATCCGCATCTGCGGCGTTCACGCCGACGTTTCAGGCGACAATCCCAGATATATTACCAGAAGAAGATCGCTACACCCGTGCCTTGTCGCTGTCTCGATTGGCCTATGATCTTGAAAACATTGTCAGCCCGATGTTGGCGGCAATTCTGCTGGCCTTTGTTAGTTATCAAGCGTTGTTTTTCGGCACTGTGATCGGGTTTGTCGGCTCTGGATTGCTTGTAGTGTCAGTCCTGCTGCCTAGCCCACAACCAACGGCCCCGCGCGGCATTTATGACCGGACGACACGTGGGATGCGGATTTACCTTGCAACGCCGCGTTTGCGGGGACTGTTGTCACTCAATCTCGCAGCGGCCGCAGCAGGTGCGATGGTGCTGGTCAATACAGTCGTTCTGGTCCGGTCTGATCTGGGCCTTGGTGACACCCAAGTGGCCGTCGCACTGGGTACTTTCGGCTGCGGTTCAATGCTGGCGGCACTGCTGTTGCCCCGCTTTTTGAACAACCGCGCCGACCGTCCTGTAATGATTGGCGGCGCCGCAGTTTTGGTCGCCTCGCTTTTGGGACTGTCGCTGATGTCATTGATTTATAACACGCAATGGCTCCCGTTGCTCGCGGGTTGGTTTATTATAGGGACAGGTTTTTCCGTCGTGATGACGCCATCGGGGCGGCTGCTAAAGCGATCAGCACATGCCGAAGATCGGCCTGCGGTTTATGCTGCGCAATTTGCCCTGTCCCATGCCTGCTGGCTCGTCACATATCCGCTGTCGGGGTGGTTGATCACTGTCGCTGGACCAACGACAGCTTTTGCAACTCTTGCAATTTTAGCGACTGCGGGGATGATCGGCGGCGGCGTCCTTTGGACAAAAGACGAAACAGGTACGCTTGAACATACCCACGATGATCTGCCCAAAAACCACCCTCATGTGCAGGGCGGCCGGTCGCATCGCCACCCGATTGTCATAGATGACTATCATCCGCACTGGCCACGGATTTAACAGACCCAAAAGGGCGGGAGCCTGAAGGTTCAGGTCCCAATGTAATAAGGCTTTCGGAGAACCAATGGCAGTCCCTAGGGGAATTGAACCCCTCTTTCCAGGTTGAAAACCTGGCGTCCTAACCGATAGACGAAGGGACCGCACTTGGTCTGTCTCTTATACACATCTGACGCTGCCGAC
>CAJXTP010000364.1 GCA_913061335.1 uncultured Loktanella sp. | reverse complement strand
GTCGGCAGCGTCAGATGTGTATAAGAGACAGACTGCTGTCAGCGCGCCAAGCCGCCGTGTCCCAACAATTGTCGCGGTTGCGGCTTGAAGGTCTCGTGACCCCGCGCCGTGACGGCAAAGTTATCTATTATCGTTTGACAGACGACCGTCCAAAGCAAATCATGGAAGTCGTCTACGATCTGTTTTGCGCAACTAAATAGCCGCCTCTGGTTTAATCCGCAAAACACATTCTGGGTCGGGGAGGTCCAAAATGTTCGATTTAATATCTGATAATGTGCTCGTCGCAATTATTGCCGGCGCCGGTGGGATCTTGCTTGGCCTCGCTGCGCGGTTAGGTCGATTTTGCACGCTTGGTGCGATCGAGGACTACCTTTATGGCGACAACGATGCACGCCTGCGCATGTGGGGTGTCGCCATTGGCGTATCCATTTTTGGCAGTTTCTTGGCGTCTCAGCTCGGCTACTTTGGATTAAGCGAGGCAAACTTTCTGTCGCAATCACTGAACATCGGGGCCAGCGTCGTTGGCGGCCTGATATTTGGCTACGGCATGGCCCTCGCAGGAAACTGCGGCTACGGCGCACTTGCCCGTCTTGGCGGTGGTGACTTGAGGTCGCTGGTGATTGTGCTGGTCATGGGTCTATCGGCGCTTTTTGTTCTGAGCGGCCCGCTCGGATATGCGAATGCGATCGTCTTCCCACGTAGCGCCGATCTTGTGGCGGTGCCCGGCATCGCACATGGCATCCACGACATGACGGGTATCTCCGTCAGTGTTATTGGGATCGCTATCGGTCTGGGCGTCATCATCCTAAGCATTGCGACACGCCGCTCAGACGTCATAAAGCCTGCCGTTCTTTGGGGCGGCATTGTCGGCCTTGCGATCGTGTCCGGCTGGATCGGTACAGATTTTGTCGCCCGCAACGGATTTGACGCGACACCCATCGTTTCGCATACGTTCTCAGCGCCTATTGGCGCGTCAATGCTATATGCAATGACTGCGTCTGGCACAGTGATCACGTTTGGGGTTGGATCCGTTATAGGTGTTCTATTGGGGTCGTTTGTCGGCAGCTTGATCAAAGGGCATTTCAAGTGGGAAGCCTGTGAAGACCCGCGTGAATTAAGACGCCAGATTGTTGGTGCGGCCCTTATGGGCGCAGGGGCTGTGATCGCATTGGGCTGCAGTATTGGCCAAGGTCTATCGGCTATGTCGGTGCTAGCATATAGCGCGCCAATCACGCTTGCGGCAATTTTTGCTGGGGCTTATGTCGGCCTGAAACAACTTATTGAGGGCTTTATTCCGGTCCCTGATGACAGTGACTCAAGCATCTGATTATAGAGTTACGTCAACTGCGCCGTAGTTCCTCTGCTAGAAAATCATAGACCATGCGGATGCGGCGGCTTGTCGTTAGCTCGCGGTGGGCCACAAGCCATATCGGAAAGACGAGCGGTTCAAGGTCTGGCAGGACGCGACGCACAGTTGGGTCTGCATCGCCAATATAGGCGTCCAGAATACCAATAGCGGCCCCCTGGCGCACCAGCTCCCACATGACCAGATAGCTTTCGGTGAACAGCGGAAAGTTCGCCTCTGTCAAACCTAATCCAAGTGTGTTGAGCCCTTTGAGCATCATGCCACCATGGTCCATGTTGACAAAATCCGCGTGGCGCAGATCGTAAGGCTTCGTTGGGTTGCCGATTTTCGCGATATAATCGGGGGTCGCGTATAGGACCGCCTCTGCATCGCCAATCTTTTTGGCGATCAGGTCAGGTTCGGTCGGACGGAAGTTGCGGATCGCAATGTCAGCCTCTCGGCGGCGCAGATCGCTCGCATGATTGGCGACGACAATTTCGACCTGAATGCCCGGTTCCATCTTGCGTAACTTTGTGATGATCGCAGGCAGCAGTACCGTCGCATAAGTCTCGCTGGCCGAAATACAGATTGTGCCTTCTAGCGCTTGCGATTGCCCAAGGGCTGTCAGTGAAACACGCCCCGCCGCCTCTCCCATATCGCGGACATGATCCAGCAGCTCCATCCCACTTGGCGTCAACGTCAAACCGCGCCCGACCCGTTCAAACAAAATGATGCCCAGCTCTTGTTCTAACCCGTCAACCTGACGGCCAAGCGTTGGTTGCGCCATGCCCAAAGCACGCGCCACCGCCGACAAAGATCCTTCCTCTGCCGTGACCAAAAAAGCCCGCGCTTTGTTCCAATCAAATTTTACTGACCGCCAATCCATGCAGATATGCATATCAAATCACAGGATTTGGTCAATTCGCATAAACACCTGTCTCTTATACACATCTCCGAGCCCACGAGACCTCTCTACATC
>CAJXTP010000363.1 GCA_913061335.1 uncultured Loktanella sp. | reverse complement strand
CACCTCTCTATTCGTCGGCAGCGTCAGATGTGTATAAGAGACAGGATATCAACTGATACGCCATGCATCACCTGAACCTTGCCGTAGCTCTTGACTACATTGTCTATTTTTACGTTGGCCAAAGTCTTACTTCCTTATTGCGGTAGTTCGATTTGCATCTTCACATCGGCCGGTGGGGCCGATGCAGCCAGATCAAACGCTTGCACACTGTCCTCGAATGCAAATTTTTTCGTTATCAGCGGTTTGACGTCAATCGCACCAGAGCTGAGCATGCCCACACAGCGTGGAAACACATGGGCGTATCGAAAGATATTCTCAACCCGCGCTTCGCGCACCATTGCCGCGCCAGCGTCATATTGAACAGGATTCGATTGACCACCAATCATCACAACACAGCCGCCGGGGGCCAGTGTTTCAAACACTGTCGTTGCCGCTTGGGGCGATCCAGTTGCCTCGAACACGACATCGACGCCCCAACCATCTGTGGCTTTCATAACCTTGTCGGTCAGGCTATCTGAGGACACGTTAATCGGCATAATCGCTCGGCTTAACGATCCCGCGATCTCAAGTTTCTCACCAGCCAAATCCGTCACAAAGACCTGCGCGCAACCTGCCGCCAATGCCGATAGTGCCGTCACCAACCCGATGGGTCCTGCGCCCATGACAACAGCATTGTCGCCGGGTTTGATCCGTGCTTTGGTCGCGGCGTGCACGCCCACAGCAAGTGGTTCAACCATCGCCGCCTCGCCGAAGGACACATTGTCGGGCAGTTTGAATGTGAAGGCTTCAGGATGCACGCAGGTCGGGCGCAAAATTCCATGAACGGGGGGCGTCGCCCAAAATTTCACGGCGGGGTCAACGTTATACATACCCATGCGAGTGGCCCGGCTATTGGGGTCGGGGATGCCCGGCTCCATGCAGACGCGGTCGCCGGTTTTAAGGGTTGTGACATCTGCCCCAGCCTCGATGACGGTGCCCGACGCCTCATGACCAAGGATCATCGGATCATTCACAACAAACGGACCGATCCGGCCATGGGTGTAGTAGTGGACGTCAGACCCGCAAATGCCCACAGTGTGCATCTTGATCCGCACATCACGGCGGCCCAACACCTCTTCATCCCGCGATATTTGCGGGAAATCCCGCAAGCTGATTTCATCTTTTCTTTCCAAAACAAGCGATTTCATCGGGCTAGCCTTTCTTCACTATAAAAACGGCGATTGCCGCGGAAATTGCATTTGAGAACCAAATCGAGAGCCCCATGGGCTCAATGAACCGGAACCAAAATAGCGAAATCGCGACCCAGATCACAACCGAGATAAAGCAACGGTCAAAGGCGTTTGTTTCAATCGGAAGAAAGCCGACCCGTTCTTCGACGACCACGGGCGCGTCACGCTTTTCGAGGCGCACAGCAGTGAGTGGTGTTTCAGGATCATCGCTCATGTCGTTATCCTTTCACCGCACCAAAGGTCAGGCCGGCCACGATATGTTTTTGCACCATGCCAAAGACGATCAGTGCTGGGATCAGTGTAAAGACCGAAATGGCAGCCATGATGCCCCATTCTGTACCAGTCGTGGTCACGTATTCGGACAACCCTGTGGTCAATGTGCGTGCGTTGAAGTTTGTTAGCGTCGCCGCAAGCAGGTATTCGTTCCACGCAAACACCCATGTCAGGATCAGCGTCACAGCTAAACCGGGGCGGCACAGCGGGAACACGATTTCGGTGATCACTTTCCACGGGCTTGCGCCGTCTACAAAGGCAGCCTCGTCCAGCTCCTTTGGAATACCGTCAAGTGTAGGTCGCAGTGTCCAGATCGCGAAGGGCAAGTTGAACGTGCAGTATACCAAGATCATTCCAATCCGCGTATCCAGCAAGCGCCATTCGCCGATGGTGTAGACTTGCGTCATCAGCAAGAACAACGGCAGCAGGAACACCGCAGGAGGGGCCATCCGGTTGGTGATCGTCCAAAAGAAGATCGACTCTTTCCCAGTCATGTTAAAGCGGGACAGGGCGTAGCAAGCGAAAAACCCAAGGGTCGTACAAAGAACGGCATTGCCAGTTGAGATGATGATCGAGTTCACCATGTAGCTGCGTAACAACCGGTCACCCCAGACTTGGACATAGTTGCCCCAATATGGATCGCTTAAGATCAGTTCTGGCGTGCTGAATAACTGCACCGCTGGTTTCACCGAGATAACGAAAAGCCAGTAGATCGGAAACAGGGTCAGAAAACTGACAAGCGTCCAGAATATGAGACCAAGGATTGGGCTTGATTTGTTCATGGCGACTTAACCCCTATTCTTATTGCGCGGTGCCAGCACTGTCTCTTATACACATCTCCGAGCCCACGAGACCT
>CAJXTP010000362.1 GCA_913061335.1 uncultured Loktanella sp. | reverse complement strand
GCAGAAGACCTGTTCGGATGTCCGGTTATTGAAATGTACGGGATGACCGAAACCGCAGGACAAATCGCAACCAACGGGCGCGATCAAAGCACCGCGAGGCCCGGCAGCGTTGGAAAACCTGTCGGCGTCGACGTGGCAATTCTGGACCGTTTCGGCAACCAGGTTGAAATCGGCAAAATGGGTGAGGTCTGCGTCTCTGGTCCGAATGTGTTCGACGGCTACGAAGGAATGACCAAAGACACGGTCTTTTTCGACAGTTGGTTTCGGACTGGTGATTTGGGCGTTTTGGATGAAGATGGCCACTTATTTCTGCGTGGCCGGCTAAAAGAGATGATTAACATCGGTGGCGAAAAGGTCTCTCCGCATGAGATTGAAACAGCAGTCCTGTTGATGCCGGACGTCGTAGAGGCCGCGGCCTATGCCTTGCCTCACCCAACCTTGGGCGAACAGGTTGGCTTGACACTCGCCACGCGCGGTCCAATTAAAACAGCGCTGGTAAGGCAATTTTTAGACTCCCAGCTTGCCAGTTTCAAATGCCCCAATAGCATCACAATATTAGATCAACTTCCTCGGTTAGCGAATGCAAAGGTGGATAGGGTTCTTTTGAAACGTGATGGCGCGCGCGCCTTGTCTAACCGCCTTGATGCCAAGCAGACATATGCTGTCACGCCTTTAACGGCCGAGGCTAAAGCAATCACAAACCACTGGATGCAGATCTTGAAATGCCGTGCGCCAAAAGGCGAGGATGATTTTTTTGAAATGGGCGGCGACAGTTTAAGCGCCATTCGGTTGCTTCTGGAGTTGGAAAAGACACTTCAGCGGGACATATCCCCCAGTCACCTATTTGAGTACCCGACATTTACAGGGCTTCTTGCATCATTGTCGGCGACTGGCACGCAAGTTGATAAAGACGAACACCCAGCTGTTAAGTTCGTGCGCCAGAAAATGGTCGGCTGGCCGGGGCAGGCCACAGTAAGCCAAGGCATTATGCGCGGGATCGGTAGTTTGAAATCTGGCAATCCACTGTTTTGGGGAGGTCAAGACACACTAGAAATACAGGCGATTGCCGACATGTTTGGTAAGACGCGCCCGTTGTATTTCACAAGTTCGCTGCGTCGATATAAAAGTCGGAAAGTTTCTGATTTTGAGGCTCTAAGCCGCCAGTTAGCCCATGAGATTGATATCCTCCAACCAAGCGGCGCCATTGCACTAGGAGGGTTCTGCGGTGGCGCATGGGTAATGCATTACACGGCCGAACGGCTTATCCAGATGGGGCGTGAAGTTCGTGTGTTTATCAGCTTCGATTATTGGTCTAAGCGCGAGATCCTGTTTCCAACAGTCCATTGCATGTCACACTGCAACACGAATTCGGCGCGGGCAAATTACGCCCAGCATGATTTGGCGCTTAATTTTATCCACCCCAATGGATCCCATACGCTTGAGGTCGACAGCAAGCACGCGTTTGAACTGGGCCATCTCGCGCCGCATCTTGCCGCGTTGAACGGCTTTTTGGACGGATCCGGCCAAACATTTGATGCGCCATCGCTCTCCAGTGCACATTGGGACATGGCCACACGACTTCGGGCACCAAGCGCCAAAATCAAATTATCTGGTGCACCGAGAGTATACAAAGTCGGCACAACCCGTTCGCTTCGGATTATCGTCACAAACACATCCCAACAAGTTTGGGACCCTACGGAACTAAGTGGTTTGTCGGTGCAAGTGGATCTGATTAATCTCGACAATCATATGCGCAGCGCATGTGCGGGATATGCAACGTTTGATCAACCGATCGTACCCGGCGAAAAGGTTGAATTTGTGCTTGAGCTCGTGTTCCCCAATAAGAAAGTCCCGCTTTGGTTGTCATGTTGTCTGGTGAGTCAGGGTTTGACGCGGTTTACGTCAAAATCCGCTGGCGCGCGTAAAATACTGGTTTGGCCCAGTATGTTCGCGCACTGACCACCGCAGGCTTACCGGCTCAGCGTTATCTTCACCCCTCTGGGCCATTTGTGACCAAACATCGGGGCATATTGTAAACCGGACACATCAATTTCAGGGCTACGATTTGCAAGCCGCTGGCAAAACGTCGTGATCATCGCAACTGCCAGCTGTTCGCCAATGCACTTGTGTCGACCCATGCCAAAACTGAAGTCTTCCGTTGAAACAGCCCCATCATTGGCGCTGGCAAGCGAAAGAAACACAGGTGTTCCGGCTGAAATCTTTTCACCACCGACGTGAAAATCTTGTGTTGCGATGCGCGGGATTGTTTGGCCCGGTGTGTCAAATGAGATCGTGTCGCGTACAAACTCCGGTGTTATTGCGTCGTTGGTTCCGATCTGTCTCTTATACACATCTCCGAGCCCACGAGACCTCTCTACATCTCG
>CAJXTP010000361.1 GCA_913061335.1 uncultured Loktanella sp. | reverse complement strand
CAGCTGATCACCCGCAGTTGGCACAAATAATGTGCCCTCACGGCGCACACCGACAACCAGCGCACGCAACGTTGAAAACAGATCCGTTAACTGGCGCAATGGCGTGTTCACCACAGGGCAATCTGCGTCGATGGTGATGCCGAGTAGCTGTGCTTTGCCGTCAAGAAAGCTTTCGGTGTCAAACGCCGCAGGAGCAGCTAAGCGCTGCAAAGCGGCCTCGGCGACCTCTTTTTCGGGGCTGATAACCACATCAATCGGCAAGTGATCACGGCGGTACAGATCGGAATAGATCGCCGTCAAATAACTGGTCGCCCGCAGACGGGCAATCTTTCGCTGAATAGCAAATACCGAATGCGCCACCTGACAGGTGACCATGTTGACCTCGTCAGAATGGGTCGCCGCGATGATCATATCGGCGTCACGTGCACCAGCGCGTTCCAAAACATCTGGATAGCTGGCAAAGCCCGAAATGCCCTGCACATCAAGCGTATCCGTCGCACGGCGCACCAATTCTGGGTTGTTATCAACCACGGTGACATCGTTTTTTTCACCCGATAGGTGGCGGGCAATTTGCCAACCGACCTGCCCTGCGCCGCAGATAATCACTTTCATGATGTCACTCCTTCATGTGCCGTCACTGGTGCCAGAGCCTCGGGTCTTCGTCAATTCAGGTCTCGCCTTCAACATAGGCAACACGTCCGCCTGCTTTGTTCGTGGTGGCCACGCCGAGCGACTTAAGCTTGCGGTGCAACGCAGACCGTTCCATGCCGACAAACGACGCAGTACGGCTGATATTACCACCAAATCGGTTGATCTGTGTCAGCAGATATTCACGCTCAAACAGCTCACGGGCTTCGCGCAGCGGCAAGGTCGCAAGACCGCCCGACAACACAATACGCCCTTCGTCGACAGCAGATGACTCATCCGACGCAGGCAGCTCTTTTGCACCAATGTCTTCGGTATTTTCTCCAAGGATAAGAACACGTTCCACGACGTTCTTAAGCTGACGAACGTTGCCAGGCCACAACATCGTTTGCAGAAGCGCACGGGCATCTTCGGCCAGTTTACGCAATGGCAGGCCCTGTGTTTTGTTCAGCAATTCGATGAAATACTCGGCCAAAAGCGGTATATCCTCGCGGCGTTCTTCCAGACTTGGGACCGGAATTGGGACCACGTTAAGGCGGTGATACAGCTCTTCACGGAATGTACCTGCATCAATGGCAGCAGCAAGATCGCGGTTTGTGGATGAAATCACCCGCAAATCAACCTGCACTTTGTCCGTGCCTCCGACGCGTTGGAACCGTTGATCGACCAACACACGTAATATTTTGGACTGCGTACCAAGCGGCATATCGGCAATCTCTTCAAAATAGATCACGCCGCCGTTCGCCTCTTCTAACAGCCCCTTTTCAACACCGCGGCTGCCGCCCTCGCGTCCAAACAGAACTTCTTCCATCCGGTCAGGTTCAATCGAAGCAGAATTAACGGTGATAAACGGCGCTGACGCACGGTTAGAATTGGCATGTATAAAGCGGGCGGCAATTTCCTTGCCAGCACCTGCAGGGCCGGTCAGCATGACGCGACCATTAGATTTGGTGACTTTTTCAAGTTGCGATTTCATCATACGGAACGCTGCACTATCGCCAAGCATTTCAGTGTCAGACACCTCGCCACGCTTTAACTCAACGTTTTCGCGGCGCAGCTTTGCCGTTTCCATTGCGCGGCGAACGACGACCAGTAACTGTTCGATATTAAACGGCTTTTCGATAAAATCATATGCACCTTGCTTGATCGCAGCGACCGCAATTTCAATATTGCCGTGGCCAGAAATGATCACAATCGGAATATCAGGGTGATCGCGCTTTACGGTCTTCAGAATGTCGATGCCGTCCATGCTGCTGTCTTTGAGCCATATATCAAGGATCATCAGCGCAGGCGGAGCCTTGGCAATCTCGGCCATGCAGTCGTCAGATGTGCCTGCCAGTCGGGTCGTAAACCCTTCGTCTTGCAAAATGTCAGAGATAAGTTCGCGAATGTCGCGTTCATCGTCGGTGATCAGAATATCGCCCATGGGACCCTCTTAAGTTTTGCTTTGATCCCCAAAGGCCAATGGCCCAAGGGGAAGTGTGATAACGGCAGCGGCGCCAATGTGGCCGGTCCCGTCGAAATCTACGGCATCGGTCAAAACGAGCGAGCCGCCGTGTTCTTCGATAATCTTTTTGACAATAGGCAAACCTAGACCTGTGCCGCTGTCACGTGTTGTCACATAAGGTTCAAACAGCCTTGCGCGGTCCGTTGGCAGGCCGATCCCGTTGTCGCTAATGGTGATCCGCGCACCGTCGTCATTATACGTCATCTCAACCCTGACTTGCGGTTTGAAATCAATCGGTGACTTCTTTTCAACATAAGTTTCAGTGGCTTCGCCTGCGTTCTTAATTAAGTTTGTCAAAGCTTGCGAAA
>CAJXTP010000360.1 GCA_913061335.1 uncultured Loktanella sp. | reverse complement strand
ATCATCAACACGCCAATGATGTTCGGCGCAGAAGTCGCGGATGTAGCGACAGGTTTTGTCATCGGACTGGCGCGCGAATTATTTCTGATCGACCGAGGCGTGCGGGCTGGAAATTGGCCCAAACCCGCGGGGATTAGCCTTTTGGGCAAGCGCGTGGGGGTAATCGGACTGGGCGATATTGGCCGCCATACCGTGAGCCGTATGCGCGCGCTTGGAATGGAAGTTGTGGCCTATGACCCGGGTGTCGAAGGCGATGCAGGTTTTGAAGGCCTAGAACGTGCCGCATGGCCCGAGGCGGTCGACACGGTTGATTTCTTGGTCTTCACCTGTGCGCTGAACAAACATAATTTCCATATGCTCAACGCCGAGGTTCTGGCGCAGTCCAAACCCGGCCTGCGCGTGGTCAACGTTGCCCGTGGCCCGCTTATTGATGAGGCGGCCCTCATTGCTGCGCTACAGTCGGGGCAGGGTCACTCTGCTGCACTCGATGTTTTCGAGGAAGAACCCCTTCCGATGGACAGCCCCCTGCGCGAAATGGACCGCTGTATTTTTGGCTCGCATAATGGGTCCAATACGATCGATGGTGTCATCCGGGCCAGCCATACGGCAATTGAGCGGTTGGCCGGGTTTTATGGTAGTGAATAGTTCAATTGGTAAGATTTAGCCAAATTTTAACTATCGGGCACCTCGATTTTTGAACAATTTTTGGTAGTTTGGCGGCGCGGGCGGCCTGAAGCAGGATCGTGGCTTTCGTCTGGCAATTGGCAGAGCCTCGCAACCGCTGTATTGCGGCCTTCAAGCCTTGTTTGTCATGCTTTGACGCGTGATCGGTTCTTGGATCGCCCGGTATTCACGCCGGACACGGGTTGATGCGGCGCAGTTGAACGAGGCGTCGCATGTTATATGCGAGGTTCTTCATCCCGATCCTAGCCTTGGCTCGCACCAGACCAATGCTACGCACAAGGGTGCCACCCATGTCGTTGGTCTGTGCGCCGAATACATGTTCCACCCGGACCCGAACGGTGGATTTGGTCCGATTGCTGCCCTTGGCCTGATCTGTGAGAGGTTTGCCGCGTTTCCCCTTACGGTGGATGTGACTTTTCAGCTTCCGCGCGCGCAATTTCGCCTCCGTCTCCTCGGACCGATAGGCCGCATCCGCCCACACACCGGAGCCGGTATTGCCTCGCATCAGCAGGTGATCCACCGCTTGACTGTCATGCAGCGCGGCATCGCTGACGTGATAGCGCCGGACCAGCTTGTGCTTTCGGTCGACGTTCACATGGTTCTTGTAGCCGTAATGGCTCTTGCCGTGCTTTTTCGTCCAGCGCGCGTCCACGTCCTTCTGGCTGCGCTTGGCGGGCTTGTTTTCCCAATGCTCGGGGTTCTCGCCCTTCTTGATTGACGCGTTCTCGTCGCGCGTGTTGTGATTGCGCGGCACCGCCACAATAGAGGCATCAAGAATTTGCCCACCCCGAGCGATATACCCCTGCCGCGCCAAATACCCGTCAAATTGACGAAACAGCTCTTCCACCTTGCCCGCCTGCGCCAGCGCATCGCGATACAGCCACACCGTCTTTGCATCCGGCACCCGGTCCGCAAGGCTAAGTCCCAGAAACCTCATAAAGGACAGCCGGTCACGGACCTGATATTCGATCTGATCGTCCGACAGGTTGTAGAGTGCGCTCAGCACCAGCGTCTTGAACATCAGCACAGTGTCCATCGGCTTGCGGCCTGCGCGCGACTTGCGCTCCGCATCAGGCTTGCGCCAAACCTCATCCAAAATAGAACGAAACTCCTCCCACGGCACGACCGCATCGATCTCAACCAATGGGTCCTTCTTCGCGTCAAGGCTCGCATAGCGGTCGGAAAGATCAAAGAAACCCATCTGCGTCATTGCCGTCTCCCCTGTGCCGGTTCGTCCCATCAAAGATAACGCAGCACCGGGGTTGGGGCAATTTTTAGAGGTGCCCTATGCGGTGCACCCGAAGGTGACAGCTATCGTGTTGCTATTCTGCGCGAGGAACTAGGGCGCGGCGGGTCTCGGCATATTCATGAAACCCTCCGCGCTGGTGCAGAAATCCGTATGCGCGGGCCGTCGAACTTGTTCAGGCTTGATGAAACCGCGCCGCATGTGGTGCTTGTTGCGGGTGGCATCGGCATCACGCCCATTCTTGCGATGGCCGACCGTCTAAAGGCCTTGGGGCAGAGTTATGCACTCCATTATGCTGGCAGATCTAAATCAACCATGGCGTTTTTGGACCGTGTGATCCGCGATCACGGCGCGCGCCTGTCGTTGCATGCAGGGGACGAAGGTGATCGGATGGACCTCCCGGCCATTGTTAGGGGTCTGGAAGATGGCGCCCAAATCTACGCATGCGGGCCTAAGGGGCTGCTGAGTGCGCTGGAGACGCTGACAAAGGACTGTCTCTTATACACATCTGACGCTGCCGACGAATAGAGAGGTGTAGA
>CAJXTP010000359.1 GCA_913061335.1 uncultured Loktanella sp. | reverse complement strand
TTCCAGACCAACGCACAAACCGCACCTCAAAACCCAAGGCGATCACTTTGACACTTGCTTTGGGCCCAATTGCGGGTCAGCAATCGCTCCATGTCAGTTTTAAACGCCCTTTACGTGTCCCGCCGTCCTGCTGCCGCCTTTGTGGTGGTTGGTTTGTTCTGGGGCTGCTTCGCGGCCTTTGTGCCTGTGATCAAAGCCCAGCTTGGGGCGAACGACGCGCTGTTTGGGATCCTGCTGTTGGGGTCGGCCACTGGCCTTGTGTCGTCGATGTGGCTGGCACCCAAGGCGGACAAAATCCTTGGCGGGCGGGCGATGCAATTGGGTGTCATCGTGTTGGCGCTCGCGTGGCTTTTACCGCCGCTGATCAGCACACCAATCATTTTCGCGGCCTCCTTGGCGCTTGTCGGCATGGCGTCCGGCCTGCTTGATGTGGTGATGAACGCGCGGGTGTCTGAACTAGAAGCCAAACATAACCGGCCCCTGATGAACGCAAATCATGCCATGTTTTCAGTCGCCTACGCAGTCGCGGCAACGATCACAGGTTTCGCAAGAGAGGCCAGCATCCCACCGATCTACGTCTTTGCGGGCTTTGGGGTTGCGGCAATTCTGCTGGTGCCATTCATCTATATGGACGTTGAAATTACTGAACCCGAAGAAGGCGCCACAGGCCGCTATCCGCTTTGGCCGGTGATGATATCGGGGGCGATCGTGCTGATCGCGTTCATGTCCGAGGCGACAGTCGAAGCATGGTCAGCCCTGCATATTGAACGCACGCTAAACGGCGGCGCTGCCGAAGGCGCACTAGGCCCCGCAATGTTGGGGTTCACCATGGCATTTGGGCGGTTTTCCGGGCAAGCGGTGTCAGAACGAATGCGCGACGTGCATGTGATTATCGGGGCAGCGTGCATGACAGCACTTGGTGCGGTCATCGCAGCACTCGCGCCAGTGCCGATGTGGGCCTACGTGGGCTTTGGCATCTTTGGGCTGGGCGTGTCGGTGATCGGGCCGCTTGGGCTGGCCATCGTCGGGCGGATCGTACCACCACACTTGCGCACCGACGCCATTAGCAAAGTCGCCGTTATGGGCTTTTCCGGCTTCTTCTTTGCGCCCGTCCTGATGGGGCTCGCGTCCGAAGCCTACGGACTACGGGTCGCCTTCAGCGGCGTGGCAGCACTCGTGTTGCTCACGGTACCACTGGCGTTGATCGTGACGCGGATGCCACGATCAGACGGCAAGGGCTAAGCCCAGTCGCCTTCAAAATTGCGCGGGATCAGCAGAATATCTTTGTCCAACGTGGTGATATCGCGGCGGCCACATAAGGCCATTGTGGTGTCCAATTCCTTGTGAATGACGTCCAAGGCTTTGGACACGCCAGCCTCGCCCATCGCACCCAATCCGTTGACATAGGCGCGGCCAATATAGGTGCCTTTTGCGCCCATCGCCAACGCCTTCAGCACGTCTTGGCCAGACCGAATTCCGCTGTCCAAATGGACCTCAACCTGATCGCCAACCGCATCCATAATCGCGGGCAGGGCGCGGATTGATGACAGTGCACCGTCCAACTGACGGCCACCATGATTGGACACGATAATCGCATCAGCACCCAACTTGGCCGCCATCTTGGCATCTTCGACATCCAAGATACCCTTCAGGATTACCTTGCCGCCCCACATTTCCATCAGCTTGGCAACGCGGTTCCAGTCCAATGCGTGATCAAACGCTTCGGCGGTCCATGACGCAAGCGACGACGGGTCGGCGACCCCCTTGGCGTGACCAACGATATTGCCAAAGAACCGGCGCTTGGTCTGCAACATCTCAATGCCCCACGCCCATTTCGTCGCAAGATCGGCAATGCTGGCGACGGTGAATTTTGGCGGCGCAGACAACCCATTTTTCAAATCCTTGTGGCGCTGACCCATGACCTGCAAATCAAGCGTAATCACAATCGCCGAACAACCTGCCCCGCGGGCGCGTTCAAACAAGCGGCGCATAAAGTCGTCGTCTTTCAGGGTATAAACCTGAAACCAGAACGGCTTGGTCGTGTGTTCCGCCACATCTTCGATCGAGCAAATTGACATGGTCGACAGCGTAAACGGCACGCCGAATTTTTCAGCGGCCTTCGCGGCCTTAATCTCGCCGTCAGCTGATTGCATGCCCGTCAGGCCAACAGGCGCAAGGGCCACTGGCATCGCGACATCTTGACCGATCATCTGCGATTTTGTGGTGCGGTTCGTCATGTCGACGGCGACCCGCTGGCGCAGGCGGATCAGCTCGAAATCGGTGGTATTCTCACGAAAGGTCTGCTCGCTCCAACTGCCCGATTCCGCGTAATCGTAGAACATCTTCGGCGTGCGGCGCTTATAGATGCGCTTGAGATCGTCGATATTGGTGATGACGGGCATCGGGGCGTCTCCGCGTGTGACTGGTAAGATAGTTTTACCAATCAAGCCTAGACCGCGCAATGCCCTTCGCCCGCGCCCCTCAGGCTGTCTCTTATACACATCTCCGAGCCCAC
>CAJXTP010000358.1 GCA_913061335.1 uncultured Loktanella sp. | reverse complement strand
CGACGGATGAAAATTACGCTGAGGTTTCTGCGCCGCTTTGGGCCTATCTTGATGCGTTGACCCCGAACCTTTGGCGTGAAGGCAAGGCATATCCTGCGACGGGCACCGCGATGTTCCCGCTGATTGCTGATGACGAACTGGACCTGTCGATCTCGTTTAGCCCGGGAGCTGCGTCGACTGCGATTGCCAACTTTGAATTGCCAGACACTGTGCGCACGTTTGTGTTGGACAAGGGCACAATCGGGAATGCGTCGTTTGTGACGATTCCTTACAATTCAGGGTCCAAAGCGGGCGCGATGATTGTCGCCAACTTCTTGATGTCCCCAGAGGCGCAGGCCCGCGCGCAGGATCCTGCGATTTTGGGCTATGGCACGGTGTTGGATATGACCTCGATTACCGCAGACGAACGTGCGGTGTTTGACGGCCTTGATCTTGGCATTGCGACCTTATCGCCAGCCGATCGGGGTACTGTTCAAGCAGAGCCGCACCCAAGCTGGGCCACGCGTTTGGCTGATGATTGGGCGGATCGCTACGGTGTTTCGCAGTAAGCAATCATACGACGTTAAAAGGCGCCACGCACGCAAGTCGCGGCGCCTTTTGCCTGTGTTGCCTGCGATAACATTGCTCGCGATGCTTGGTCCCGTGATTGTGGGGCTTTACGGGACTGTGCTGCCTGCGTTTGGGCATTTGCCTGCTGCTGGGCTGACCGGACCCACGTTATCCCCGTTTTATGATCTGTTTGAATGGGCCGGATTGCCGCGCGCGGTTATGCTGTCTGTTGGCGTCGGTGTTGGTGCAACGGCACTGGCGCTGGCCATTGTTGCGTTGCTGACAGCGGGCTGGTCTGACACCCCCGCGTTCCGGTTTTTAGAACGTTTGCTGTCGCCGTTGTTGTCGGTTCCGCATGCTGCCGCCGCATTCGGATTGGCGTTTTTGATCACCCCGTCTGGGTGGCTGTCGCGGGCGTTGTCGCCTGCAATCACGGGGTGGGATCGCCCGCCTGATTTGTTGATCGTTCAAGATGCTTGGGGCCTGACGATGATGACAGGATTGGTCATCAAAGAGGTGCCGTTTTTGCTGCTGATCACGCTGGCCGCACTTGGCCAAGCTGATACCGGACGCAGTGCTGCGGTGGCCCAAGCGCTGGGCTATGGCCGTTTAACCGGCTGGCTGAAAACTGTGTTTCCGCGCGTTTATGCGCAGATCAGGCTGCCGGTTTATGTGGTCTTGGCCTATTCAATGTCGGTCGTCGATGTGGCCGTTATTTTGGGGCCGAACACGCCTCCGAGCCTGTCTGTTTATATCGTGCGCCTTATGTCTGATCCTGACCTTGCGATGCGTCTGCAAGGGGCCGCTGCTGCGTTGTTGCAACTGGCGTTGGTCATTGGCGCGTTAATAGTTTGGCGCATTGGTGAAGCCATTGTCGCGTCCCTTGGACGGCGCTGGATCATGTCGGGTGCACGTGGAAGAATCGACCCTATTATTGGGGGATTGGCCCTAACTGCAGGGGGCGTTTGTGCATTTCTTGTGCTTGCGGGCATTGTGGTTTTGGGTGTTTGGTCGTTCGCGGGTTATTGGAGTTTTCCTAACTTTCTGCCTGATCAGTTGAGCCTTAGGAATTGGATGCGCTTTGGGCCGGGGACATTGGAAGCGTTGGGTGAAACGGCGTTGATTGCCGCTGTGGTCACGCTCGCCGCGTTGGTCCTGACGATCGGTTGTTTGGAGGCTGAATACCGCTATGGTCTGCGCCTAACGTCGCGGGGTATGTGGCTGCTTTATTTGCCGCTGCTGGTGCCGCAAACTGCGTTCCTGCCGGGATTGCAGACGTTGATGTTGAACATCGGGGCGGACGTCGGGCGGGTGCCTGTGATGCTGGCGCATCTGGTTTTTGTGCTGCCTTATGTGTTCTTGTCATTGGCCGATCCGTTTCGTGCGTGGGATTTGCGGATAGGGACGGTTGCGAATGCGTTGGGTGCGCGCCCTGATCGTGTCCTTTGGCAAGTGCGATTGCCGATGTTGTTGCGTCCGATTTTGACGGCCGCCGCTGTGGGGTTTTCGGTGTCGGTCGGGCAGTATCTGGCGACGTTGTTGATCGGTGGCGGGCGCGTTGCGACCCTGACGACCGAGGCTGTTGCGCTGGCATCTGGCGGAGATCGTCGTGCCATTGGTGTTTACGGATTGATGCAAACGGGGGCCGCGCTAATCCCGTTCACGTTGGCACTCATTGTGCCCGCGATTGTGTGGCGTAACAGAAAAGGATTGCGGCATGGATAAGGGTCTAACATTGCGAGATGTGACGATTTCGAAGAACGGTGCGCCGCTTTTGTCATTGTCCCTTCATATTGGCCCAGGGGAAGTTCTGTCGATTATGGGACCATCTGGCGTTGGAAAGTCCACGCTGCTTGCATTCATTACGGGCACGCTTGCCCCAGAGTTTTCGGCGACTGGGACGGTAATTTTGGACCGCATGGATATAACGCTGTCTCTTATACACATCTGACGCTGCCGACGAATAGAGAGGGG
>CAJXTP010000357.1 GCA_913061335.1 uncultured Loktanella sp. | reverse complement strand
TTAGTGGGAGCTTGGCCTAAAAGCGAAAGGCTGCCCAATTACGCATGCTTTCCGCACTTAAGACGCTGCCGCAGCAGTCTTCCATATGTTCGACCAAGACCAAGGCAACCTCCCAATATCAGTATTTTACCAGCCACCCTCGGGAGGCAATACGCGTTCGAAAAACACGCGGTGCTACAACCGGGTTACGTTTGGAAGGGGAAAGTGAACAAGGGGCAAAACCACCGACGTTACCGCGAGAGCCTGAACGACGTCATGCCTGCCAACGTCTACTTGGGATGTGAAAGAGCCCATCTGAAACAAGGGGAGAAGATCAAACGAAAGACACGCGGAGCGCTAAATCGTTCCGTTCGCGGTGGATGGCTAGGCGTTGACATCAGAAACAGCCATTTTGGCGATCTGTTCACTACCTATTTAGCTGGTCTGCTCTGCCATTTGTTGTTCGTGCCTTCGCCTAACCACGGCGCGCTTTGTTGTAATTGACGCCGTAATTGTTCCAAGGGCGACGAGCCCGATTAGGATTGTAGACAATGCGTTGATTTCCGGACTGACGCCGAGCCGCACTGAGCTGAACACTTTGATAGGGAGTGTCGTTGCTGATGGGCCCGCGACAAATGATGCAATCACAAGATCGTCTAGCGACAGGGTCAACGCCAACAACCAGCCTGATACAACAGCCGGTGCGATGATTGGCAGCGTTACTGATCTGAATGCGTCAAACGGCGTACAGCCAAGGTCGAGTGCCGCTTCTTCAACGGATCGATCAAAGCTGACGAGCCGCGAACTTACTACGACGGACACGTAGCACATCGAGAACGTCGTGTGGGCCAGAATGATCGTTACGATACCGCGGTCCAGACCAATTGAGATGAACAACAACAGCAGCGATAGTCCAGTAATGACCTCTGGCATGACCAGCGGCGCGTATATCATGCCAGAAAACAGCGTGCGGCCGAAGAACCGTCCGCCACGGACTAATACATATGCCGCCATCGTGCCAAGAACAGTTGCGATGACAGACGATATCAACCCAACTTTGAATGTCACAAGAGCAGCATCAAGGAACGCCTCGTTCTGCAACAGTTCGCCGTACCATTTGGTGGAAAATCCCCCCCAAACGGTCACCAGCCGCGACTCGTTAAAGCTGTAGATGATCACGATCAGCATCGGGATGTAGAGGAACGCAAATCCCAGCGTCAGAGAGGTGGCGTTGAACCAAGTAAAGCGTCTCATTTTTCGGCCTCCATCATCTTTTGCTCGTTGCGCTGATACAGCACAATTGGGATGATTAAGATCAGCAGCAGAATTACGGCGACAGCGCCTGCGACGGGCCAATCGCGGTTGGCAAAGAATTCCTCAAATAGGACCTTGCCGATCATTAGCGTACCGGACCCTCCCAAAAGCGAGGGGATCACGAATTCACCCAATGCAGGGATAAACACCAAAAAACAGCCCGCGATGATACCTGATTTGGAAAGTGGCACGGTAATTTGCCAAAAAGCCGAGGTTCTTGAACAACCGAGATCCTCGGCTGCTTCTAAAAGAGATGCGTCCAGCTTTGTTAGGGTCGCGTAAATTGGCAGGATCATGAACGGGCAATAGGTGTATACGATTCCGATATAAACAGCCCAATTCGTGTTTAGAATGACGAGCGGTTCGGCAATGATACCCAACCACAACAGGAATTGATTGAGTATCCCGTCTTGGCTTAGAATACCGATCAAGGAATAAACTCGGATTAGGAAGCTGGTCCAGAATGGCAAGATCACCAGCAACATCAATGTAGGTTGCCATTCTCGCGGGGCGTTGGCCATTCCGTAGGCGATGGGAAACCCGATCATCAAGCACATCAATGTAGAAATGAGCGCGATCTGAACGCTGGATAGGTAACTTTTCCAGTAGAGGTTATCGGTGGCGAGAAACGTGAAGTTTTCGAAATCTAGCTGTGAAAAGAAGTCTTGAAAAGCGACCCATCCGCCCGACAGGTCAAGCGTCGGGGTGTAGGGCGGAATGGCCAGCGCGATGTCAGAAAGCGATATCTTAAAGACGATCAGAAACGGCGCCAAGAACAGGGCCAAAAGCCATACATAGGGAATTGAGAACAAAAATATACGTCGAAAGTTCATCACAATTTACCTGTCCAAAATGATGCCAGCAGTGTCGGTCCATGACAGCCATACTGTGTCTTCCCAAGTGAATGGTCGGCTTGATCGACGGCGTGAATTGGCAGCTTGCGCCTTGATCATCTGACCGTTGGGCATCTGGACATAATAGGTCGACAAGTTGCCCAAATAGGCGATGTCGACGATTTTTCCCTGAAATGTGTTGCGCCGATCAGTCGGTTTTTCGGCAGAAATCGCAATCTTCTCGGGACGGATCAAAAAGGTAACATTGCCGTCCGGTACCGGTTTCGACAGGGTTCCGATGATCTCTGGCTGTCCTTCGGCCCATGCAATTGACACGGTGTCGCCCCGCGTGGTGGAATGACCTTCGATGATATTCACTCTGTCTCTTATACACATCTGACGCTGCCGACGAATAGAGAG
>CAJXTP010000356.1 GCA_913061335.1 uncultured Loktanella sp. | reverse complement strand
CACAGGATGGCTATACCCCGCTGATCACTGCGATCTTAGATCACCCGCGTATCACTGTGAAGCTTAACCAAACCTTTGACGCATCAGATGCGGACACATGGGATCACGTATTTTGGTCAGGACCGCTTGACGGCTACTTTGGGTTTGACCAAGGTCGGTTAGGATACCGAACCCTAGACTTTGACCAATTTTACCACGACGGGGACTATCAGGGATGTGCAGTCATGAACTATGGGGACGCAAACGTGCCTCATACGCGCATTACTGAACATAAACATTTTGCCCCCTGGGAAGACCATCAAGGATCTGTTCTGTACCGTGAAACTGCACGAGACTGTGGACCTGACGATATCCCTTACTACCCAATCAGGCTGGTTGCGGAAAAAGCACTGCTTGCTGATTATGTTTCTGCCGCCCATGCCACCAGAAACGTGACTTTTGTGGGCAGGCTGGGAACCTACCGCTATCTGGATATGGATGTAACCATCCGTGAGGCGCTTGACTGCGCGCGCGAATGGAAGCACGCCCATGACGCTGGCACCCCCGCCCCACTATTTTCAAAGGCCCCATTATGACCCTTGCTGCAATTGTAGTGACTTATAATCGGCTTGCACCACTCAAGATCACCGTGGCCCGCTTGCTATCAGAGGCGGCTGATCACATCATTATTGTTAATAATGCCAGCACCGATAACACCGCCAGCTGGCTTGATACACAAACCGATGCACGCCTGCATGTGATCAACCTGGCGACCAATACAGGCGGTGCTGGCGGATTCGAGACCGGCATGGAATATGCGCGCGACACGCTTGATCCAGACTGGGTTGTGCTGATGGATGATGACGCCCGCCCTGCACCTGGCGCACTGGCATGTTTCGCACGCGAAACAATAGATATAGATCCTGTATATGGCTGTATTGCCGCCGCTGTATTTTATCCTGACGGACAAATCTGCGAAATGAACCGCCCCTCACAAAATCCATTCTGGCACTTTCGGCTTTTTGCCAAAACACTTGTCGCGGGATCACGCGCCGGATTTCACCTCAGTGATGCGGCTTTTGCGCCAGATGCCAAACCCATCGACATCGATGTGGCATCCTTTGTGGGATATTTTGTAAGCCGTGCAGCCATAGCCAAGGCAGGTCTGCCCGAAGGTGGCTTGTTTATTTACGGCGACGACGTGTTGTATTCGCTGCGACTGCGACGAGCGGGCATACGGATCGCGATGAACCCAGCAGTACAGTTTGAACATGCTTGCGGGACGTTGGGCGACGGATTTGTATATCGGCCGATTTGGAAAATCTACTACCACTGCCGTAATGGGGTGACGATAGCACGCCAAGCAACTGGGCCCCTGATTTTTCCGGCAGCACTGCTCTACTACATCGCCGTTTGGTGGCGACGCGGGCGTCATTGCACACCTGCAGAACGACCTACATATCACAAAATGATGTGGGCTGGGCTGCGCGACGGATTGCGCGGTCAACGTGGACGCAATGATGCTGTCCATCAAAACTAAATAGCCCTACGCAAAACAAACAATGCCTCCAGACCTGCACGCCCTTCAAAAAAAGTGGCAATGGAGGTAATGCAAACTACCATAAAAATCAGTCTCTGGACGGCCAGAAACCATGTGCAAATAGATGTTTCGCACGCGAAACAAATAGACTCTATTGGATTTCATTTAGAGTTTTAATAACTCTTTGAGCGAATTTTTTATCCTTCAACACCGCCCCTTGTAGGGTAATTTTTCCGTCTACTTGGGTCACATATTCAAGACCTGATGATAGCAAAACAGTCGTTGGTTTTGTTTGTGACTTACGTGGACCTTTGATAGCGTCGGCAATTAAAGCCTGCTCTGCGCCCACCGTTTGAGGATGGACCACATCCAGCTTTTCACGCAATCGCGCCGTAAATTCAACATCTGTCCCCAAGGCTTGTGCCAGTGCCAAACCGCTGCGTTCAGACAGCGCTGTGGGGAATCGCAGCACGTCGTCCAAGGCCCGCACGATGCGCACAAACGACCCAATCTTAGATCGCTTTGCACGTGGTGCAGCATGGAAAAGGGCCACAAGCGCGTCTTTATCAGATGCATATGCCCCCTCGTCCACAGCGCGCGCCACGATCCGGCCGCGTTCATAAAACGACAGGCCCGCGCGGATTTCGTTTTCTTCGACCATTGCCAGATAGGATGCCGCTGCATCATTAGGGTGACGAATGATGGCCAAAACAGTGCCTATACCGCCTTCTAGATACAGTTCTCGCAGCGCAGTAAGTCGGCGCCAACCAGAAATAAGCCCAAATGTTTCCGGCCCATGCGGCACTACCTCAATTGCGGTTTGCTGACCGTTTGCACGCAAGCTGTCTTTGAGCGCGGTCATCTCGTCGGTGTCCGTATCGACGCGGTCGCGCACCAGATAATCTGACTTGATTGCATCGATGGAAATCTGCTCGATCCAGCGCCCTTCTTGGCGGGCGGTACTGATCTTATCCGACAGCTCCATCAGCGCATTTGTAATTGCTGCATCATTGGCCACATCCGCGATG
>CAJXTP010000355.1 GCA_913061335.1 uncultured Loktanella sp. | reverse complement strand
GGCATCACACGGCCTTGCGAAAATGGGGCCCCGTTCTCAAAAGGCATAATGCTCGACACCGCGCCATTGACGCCACTGGCAAGCAACCCACCTAAGTGCTGCATCACGGGATTGATCGCGGCAGAGTATGCGGTGTCGACCATCGATTTGGCGACAACGCTCAGGGCATCCGAAAGCTTCAACCCATCAAAGACCAACCCATCAAAGGCACGACGTAGTCCGCCAGAAAATCCACGTTCAAGATTACCCAAGTCACGTGTCGTTTCCGACAATGTGCCCTGAATATCGCGCAACTGACTGTCAAAAGCAGCCGTCATGGCCGCCGTATCGCCCAACGTGCGCTCTAATGCCGAAACCTCGCCATCAAGCGCTTCAATATCATCTAGTCCACTCATGTCTTATCCTTCTTGGATATCGGGATACGCGGCCTCAAGGGCCTCAAATTGATCGCGGGCCATGGGCATCAACCGCTTGTCCAGCCCCAGCATGATTTGTAGTTCGGCTGGGGTCAGCGCCCAGAAATCATCGGGGCGCAAACGCAGGTCATGCAGACCGGCACGCATAAGATTGGGCCAATCCATACGGGCTACGCGGGTGGGCTGAAGGCGCGGACCAATAGGTGTGCCGCCGCCTGTGCAGCGCCCACCGCGCCCCCGGCAATATCCGCACGGATCAAATCCGCCGCATTGCCATCCCATCCGCCGCCCCGCAAGCCAGCGACGATCAAGGCCATCACATCGCGACTGGAAAACTTGCCAGCCTCAAATCGTTGGACAAGACCCACAAGACTATCAGCGCCCAAAGCAGCCTCAAGTTCAGCCATTGCACCCAACGTCAGTTTGCAACGGTGTGGTGATCCATCGATGATGATCTCGACCTCTCCGGCCAGCGGGTTGACCATTATATCGCCGCCGTGAAGGCCAGCTCGCCTGCCGACGCAAGCGACAGTTCATAGGTGGCCTCACCGTTATGCGATCCAGCATACTCGATCGATGCAATCTGAAACGGACCTTCCATAGTACCAAAATCCGGTACAATCACTTGGAAATTCGGTGTCTCACCATCAAAGAAAATTTGACGCGCACGCTCGTCGGTCGTCTCGTCTTTGAACACGCCAGATCCAGAAATCGCAGCTGTTTTGACACCGCCACCATTTAGCAACTCACGCCAACCGCCCGTACTGTCCAGCGACGTGACATCGACCGTTTCAGCATTAAAGCTAATGCGCGTGGCCCGCAGGCCAGCGACTGTTTCAAACAGGCCATCGCCCGTCATATCAATTTTGACCAACAGGTCTTTACCGTTCTGGGCTACCATTGCCAGCACTCCTTAAAGGTTAGAAATTGTGGTTCAAACGTCCGCAACACGCGCACGGAAGATCAGGTTTATTTGTCGGGTATCGCCAGTGCCAACCCGAGCTGCGGTCGCTTTGTAAAACTGCAACGAGATCAATGCACCGCGCGATAACGTCAGATCAGCATCGATCAAAGCATCCGACACAGCCGCAGCTGCGATCTTCGCTTGGGCAAATCCAGCCCCATCGGTGACAACGGACACAACAAGCTCGTGTAATGCGCCAGCGCCAGTTTTATCAGATTGGTCTTTGACCACCTCAGGACCCAGCACGACATAAAGCGACGGCAAAACTCCAGAAGGCAGTGCGTCAAACACATTTGTGCCGACGGCTGTCACGACATCCGGATCATTATACAGATGCTGATAAATGGCCTCTTGCAAGGCTGCAGATACACCATAACTCATACGACAGTCTCCTCTGTGGCGTGGCATGTCAGATATCGGGCGCTCTTTGCGCTTTCAGCGACGGCGTGGATGGCATAAATCCGACCATGCCCGCGAAACCGTTGGCCCGCCAAAGGACGCGCGTCAGACCCGGCCAGTGCGGCGCGGATCGTTATTTTGTGGGTCACACGGCTCAGCGTCGTAGCAGGACCGGATGTCTCGCGGCCAGATCCGGCTTTGATCTCGGCCCAATGAGCACCAAGCACAGCCCAATTTCGCAAAAATCCACCAGATCCATCAGGCACTTGAGTTTCATGCTCTAGCATCAGGTGTCGGCTCAACTGCGGGCGGCTCATGGACGGACACCATTGAACAAACGGATGTTACGAAATCACTCGATCAGGGCCGAAACACCAAATGGCATCGGCTTTGCGCCCCCACCAGTATCGTGCCGAAATTCATAAAAATGGGCAGCCAACATCAAAATTGCCTGGGCCATATCAGCCGGAATATCGGACCAGTCAGGGCCAAAACCAGCGCTCATATCAATGCGGACAACACCAGCCTCGGGGATCGGCGGCAAAGTTGCCTGCCCTGCACGTAAATGCGGTCGCTGGGTATCCTGCACCAAATAATAGGCAATTGGATCGACAAGCGTTTCCACGCCATTGCGGTCCAAAATTGCGACCCCTGCGATGGCACGAACGGGTGCCAGCGGCAATGGCTGGGAAGTCATATCACGCCATGCAGTTAACGACAGACTGAACGTGCGTTCAATCGTGATCTTGCCGGTACGGGCTTCAATGGCCGCA
>CAJXTP010000354.1 GCA_913061335.1 uncultured Loktanella sp. | reverse complement strand
CGACTTGATGCTTAAAATCGTAGCGGATGACCACGGCGAAGATTTGGCCAACGCAGTTGCCGACATCTTAATTTATTCGTCTATTCGCACTGACCAAGACACGCAGCGGCTTTCTATCCCGACGCGTATTGGTGTGCGGCATCCCAAATTGTCGCGGGTCATCCAGATCATGGAAACCAACATCGAAGAACCGATCAGCCCCGCAGTGCTTGCCAAAGATGTTGGCATGTCGACGCGACAGCTAGAGCGGTTGTTTCGGCGGTATCTGTCGCGCAGCCCCAAGCGGTATTATATGGAACTGCGACTACAAAAGGCGCGCAACCTGCTGATGCAGACCGATATGACGGTGATAAACGTGGCTTTGGCCTGTGGATTCGCATCACCATCGCATTTCTCAAAATGCTACCGGTCGCATTATGACACGACGCCATATCGCGAAAGAGGCACCCACGCGACGCGCCTATCTATCTGAATTAAGCCGAAAAAGCCGCATTGCCCGCAAAAGCCGCATTTTTCGGCACTATTAACCGTGCGTTCACACTTCACATTTTGTTCGGCGCTGTTAGTCTCTCCGTCAGGATAAAAAATCCAAACGGGAGAGAAAAATGAAAAATCTACTTATGGCGACAACCGCCATTACAATGATGTCTGGCGCAGCTTTTGCAGAAGACGTGAAAATTGGTGTGATCTTGGGCTTCACTGGTCCACTTGAATCCATCACACCTGCAATGGGCGCTGGCGCTGAATTGGCAATGGCAGAAGTATCCGCATCCGGTGCGCTGCTGGACGGTTCCACTGTCACATCAATCCGCGGCGATAGCACATGCATCGACGCCGGTGCAGCGACAACTGCTGCTGAACGTCTGGTCACTGCCGACAAAGTAAACGCCATCATGGGCGCTGACTGTTCCGGTGTTACTGGCGCTATCCTTGCAAACGTTGCATTGGCAAATGGTATTGTGATGATTTCCCCATCCGCAACATCCCCTGGCCTGTCCACAGCAGAAGACAACGGCTTGTTCTTCCGCACAGCACCGTCCGATGCGCGCCAAGGTGTGATCATCACAAACATCCTTCAGGATCGTGGTGTGAACGAAGTTGCTTTGACATACACAAACAACGACTATGGCAAGGGTTTGGCTGACGCATTCCAAGCTTCTTTCGAAGCAGCTGGCGGCACAGTCACAATCTCTGCGGCGCACGAAGACGGCAAGGCTGACTATTCCGCAGAAGTTGGTGCACTTGCATCCGCTGGCGGCGAAGTTCTGGTTGTTGCAGGCTACGTTGACCAAGGTGGTTCCGGTGTTATCCGTGCTGCACTTGATACAGGCGCGTTCGACACATTCTATGTCCCAGACGGCATGGTCGGTGTTAAGCTGAACGAAAACTTCGGTGCTGAACTGAACGGCTCTTACGGCGCGTACCCAGGTACAGACAACGCAGGCTCCGGCATGTTTGTTGAACTGGCTGCTGCAGCTGGCTTTGACGGCACAGGCGCATTTGCACCAGAAAGCTATGACGCTGCTGCGTTGATCATGTTGGCTATGCAGGCTGCTGGGTCTTCTGCTTCTGCAGACTTCAAAGATCACGTCATGGATGTTGCAAACGCACCAGGCGAGCAGATCTTGCCAGGTGAGCTTGCTAAAGGTCTTGCGATCTTGGCTGCTGGCGGCGAAATCGACTATGTTGGTGCATCCGCAGTTGAACTGATCGGTGCTGGCGAATCTGCTGGTAACTATCAGGAAATCGAATTCGCCGATGGCGTTTATTCAACAATCGGTTACCGCTAGATCGGTCTGAACTTTAGGAATGGCGCGCGGTTTACGCGCGCCATTTCAACACGTTACGACACGTTTTATACGTGCTTTGGGGGAATTCTATGATCGTTGTTGAAAATCTGGTGAAGACCTTTGGCGGTTTTCATGCCGTAGATGGTGCATCTTTGCGCATCGAAGAAGGCACCATTACAGGGCTTATTGGTCCCAATGGCGCAGGAAAAACCACTCTTTTCAATGTGATCGCGGGCGTCCTTAAACCGTCCGCTGGGCGCGTGACGATGAACGGCAAAGACATCACCGGTCTGCCACCACATGAATTGTTCCACAAAGGGCTGCTGCGCACATTCCAGATCGCCCATGAATTTTCGACCATGACCGTTCGCGAAAACTTGATGATGGTGCCCGGCGCGCAATCAGGTGAAACGCTTTGGAACGCTTGGTTTGGCCGCAAACGGATAGCGGATGAAGAACGCGCTCTGTTGGCAAAAGCCGACGAAGTGCTAGAATTTCTGACCATCGATCACCTGAAAGACGAAAAAGCAGGCAACTTGTCCGGCGGACAGAAAAAGCTGCTAGAACTGGGTCGCACCATGATGGTCGACGCCAAGATCGTGTTCTTGGATGAAGTCGGCGCAGGTGTGAACCGCACCCTGCTCAACACCATCGGCGACGCAATCATCCGGCTGAACAAAGAGCGCGGCTATACATTCGTCGTGATCGAACACGACATGGATTTCATCGGCCGCCTTTGCGATCCAGTGATCTGCCTGTCTCTTATACACATCTCCGAGCCCACGAG
>CAJXTP010000353.1 GCA_913061335.1 uncultured Loktanella sp. | reverse complement strand
CGGTCAGGGAAATGTCGCGCAATGCGGTGCCAAATTCATGCGGCGCGGGGGCAGACAGTCCAGTTAGGGTCAGTGCCACGTCACCGGCTGGCTTGTCGGGTTTTTCGGGCACTTGTAGCACTGCGCCGACCATCAATTCCGCCATTTCGCGCGCGGATGTCTTGCGTGGATCGCATTCGCCGACCACGCGGCCCATACGCAACACAGTAGCATGGTCGCACAAAGCCCGAATTTCTTCGAGCTTGTGCGAGATATACAAAATTGATGTGCCTTCCGACGCCAGTTTGCGCAGGGTTTCGAAAAGGATCGTTACTTCTTGTGGTGTCAAAACCGATGTCGGCTCGTCCATGATCAGCAGTTTGGGGTCCTGAAGCAGGCAGCGAATAATTTCGACCCGTTGCCGTTCACCAGCAGATAAATCCCCGACCACACGCGATGGGTCAAGCGGAAGTCCGTATTGATCCGACACCGCCCGCACCTGTTCAGCCACGTCCGCCAAAGGCGGCGGGTTTTCCATGCCAAGTGCGATGTTTTCGGCCACATTTAGTGCGTCAAACAGTGAGAAATGTTGAAACACCATCGCCACACCGGCGCTGCGTGCGGCCCGTGGTTCTGGTGGTGCAAATGGTGCCCCTTCAAGCGTCATGCTGCCTGCGTCGGGGCTTACTAATCCGTAGATCGTTTTGACCAGTGTTGATTTTCCGGCCCCGTTTTCGCCCAAAAGCGCGTGGATTTCGCCACGCCCAATGTCGAACGACACGTTGTCGTTAGCGACAACACCAGGATAGGCTTTTGTCAGTCCTTGAAGAGATAATAGGGTCATGCAGTTTGATCCTTTTTCGCAGTTTGGCGCGGTGTAATCATTGCAGCGGCGACGCCGATTGCAATTGCCTGTGGGTGCTTTCCGAGTGACGGATCGCCGATTGGGCAGGCAATGCGAGAGATTTGTGCGGGCATATGGCCCAATGCGCCGAGACGCGACTTAAATCTAGCCCATTTGGTGGCCGATCCGATCAAACCCACGCTATCAAAGCCACGCCCAAGCAGCGCATGGCAAATCGCCAGATCAACGTCGTGGGCATAGGTCAAAATCAGGTGTTCGGCGTCGTCGGGGGCGTGAATAACTGCGCGGGCGGGGTCTTTTGCGACGAACATTTGCACGTTGTCGGGCATCGTATCTGGAAACCGGTCCGCGTCAGTGTCGACCCACGTGATCCGCACGTCTGGCAGGCCCGCCATAACGGACGTCAACGCGCGTCCGACATGGCCTGCGCCGTAGATCCAAATGTTGCGGTGTTCAGTCGTGTCGATCTTTTTACCCTGCGCATAATCCAAGGTGACCGACCCGCCGCAGCATTGCCCCAATGCAGGGCCAAGCGGGATGGTTTGTCGGTCTGTCGTGGTTCCTGCACACAGCATTTTGCGCGCATGTGACATGGCTTCCCATTCAAGGGCTCCGCCGCCGATTGTGCCTTCGATGTGATCCGCAAAGACACACATTTGCGTGCCTGCTTCGCGCGGGACTGACCCCGCTGACGACGCGACGCTGATCCTTATCCAGTTCATGTGCGCACACGGTCGACAGCGGCTAATATACGTTCTGGTGTGGCGGGTGCGTCAAGTGCAGGATAGGCGTCGCCGCAGGCCGCAACCGCGTCTGAAAGCGCCATAAGTGCGGAAATTCCGAGCATAAACGGCGGTTCGCCGACGGCTTTGGAGCGGTACACTGTTTGGGCCGGATTTGGCGCATCCCAGAGCGACACGTTAAACACATCGGGTCGATCAGAGGTGGCCGGGATTTTGTAGGTCGACGGCGCGTGGGTGCGCAGCCGTCCTTTGCCGTCCCAGACGAGTTCTTCGGTGGTGAGCCAGCCTGCGCCTTGCACGTAGCCGCCTTCAACCTGACCGACATCCAGCGTGGGGTTCAGCGATGCACCTGCGTCATGGATAACGTCGGCCCGCAAAATCCGGTTTTCGCCGGTGAGCGTGTCGATCACGACTTCGGTCAGAGCGATGCCTTGGGCGAAGTAGTAGAACGGGCGGCCTTGGCCCTTAATCCGGTCCCAGCTGAGGTCAGGGGTTTTATAGAACCCCGTCGCCGACAGTCCGACGCGGTTGGTGTAGGCGAGCATTGCCGCCTCGGCGAATGTCATGGACACGTCGCCCGCAATGACTTGTCCGTTTTCAAACCGAACATCGCCGCCGTGGTGTTCGCCTACGCAGGCCGCAATCCGGTCGCGGATTTTGTCACAGGCGATCTGCACCGCCATGCCGTTGAGATCGGTGCCAGATGATGCTGCGGTGGCTGACGTATTGGGGACTTTGGCCGTGTCGGTTGCCGTGATTTTGATCACTGACACATCGACGCCAAAGCGACTGGCGGCGACTTGGGCGATCTTTTGGAACAGCCCTTGTCCCATTTCTGTGCCGCCGTGGTTCAGGTGGATCGACCCGTCTTGATAGACGTGCACCAGCGCGCCTGCTTGGTTCAGGTGGGTTAGCGTAAAGGAAATTCCGAATTTGACCGGACTGATCCCGAGCCCACGAGACCTCTCTACATCTCGTATGCCGTCTTCTGCTTGAAAA
>CAJXTP010000352.1 GCA_913061335.1 uncultured Loktanella sp. | reverse complement strand
TATTCGTCGGCAGCGTCAGATGTGTATAAGAGACAGATCCTACATATCCCGAATGTCAATTCGCGTGAAAGCACGAAGGACAAACATAGAGAAGTAGAACACATCATCGACGCTCTGGGCGACTGGCAGGGTGCAGACCCAGTGACAGGGTTCCAGCTGGTTAAGACGCCTGAAGGACGCATTTTGAAGATTGCAGATCTGGTGGATGATGAGGCCGTCAAACGGGATCGGGTTTCTGCTGCACTGAAAGATCCTACGCAGAAGAACAACCGCGATCATGTGGACATCATTATCGCATTAGGAATGGCTAAAGAAGGTTTTGATTGGATCTGGTGCGAACATGCGTTGACCGTCGGTTATCGTGCGAGCCTCACCGAGATTGTCCAGATTATCGGTCGCGCAACACGTGATGCAAAAGGAAAATCACGTGCTCGCTTCACAAACTTGATTGCTGAACCCGATGCCGCTGAAGCGGCGGTCACAGAGGCGGTGAATGATACGCTGAAGGCGATTGCCGCAAGCTTGCTGATGGAGCAAGTGTTGGCACCACGATTTAATTTTACGCCCAAAAGCCCCAAGAGTGGGCCGGTTACTGGGTTCGACTACGGCGATGATGGATATGATCCTAAGAAAGAAAATGTTGGTTTTGATGATAAGAGTGGCCAATTTCATGTTGAAATAACAGGATTGGTCACGCCGAAGAGTGAAACTGCCAAACGGATATGCCAGGAAGATTTGAACGAGGTGATAACTGCCTTTGTTCAAGACAAGACGACAATCGAGCGTGGCCTGTTTGATGATGAGCTAGTTCCCGAAGAGCTGACCCAAGTGCGCATGGGTAAGATTGTTGGAGCGAAGTTCCCGGATCTCGACGCCGAAGATCAGGAAGCAGTGCGCCAGCATGCAGTTGCGGCGATGAACCTGACCCAGAAGGCAAAAGAGATTGCGCTCTCCACCTCAAATGATGCTCAAACAAGCGGCAATACGGCTCTGATTGATGGCGTGCGAAAGTTTGCGATGGATGTGCGCGAACTTGATATCGATCTGATCGATCGGATCAATCCATTTGGCGAAGCCTATGCGATCCTTGCAAAGTCCATGAGCGAGGAAAGCCTAAGACAGGTTGCTGCGGTAATATCAGCAAAGAAGGTTCAGCTCTCCCCAGAAGAAGCGCGCGATTTGGCTAGACGTGCCGTGAAGTTCAAACAAGAGCGAGGGCGGCTGCCTTCAATAACATCGCAAGACGCTTGGGAGAAGAAGATGGCCGAAGGTGTCGCCTTTCTTGCCCGCATGAAGCAAGAGGCTGCCAATGGCTAAGGGATTTACAGACGAGGATGATGCCCTTCTAGCCGAACTTGGCGTCGAAGTTGAATCAAAGAAAATCGTCAGTCGCACTCCGCGCGAAGAACGCATCATTGCGGGCTTTGAGGAAATTCAACGTTTCACAGAAAAGCACGGGCGCACGCCCGAGCATGGGGAAGATCGCGATGTTTTTGAGCGCCTCTATGCTGTGCGATTGGATCGTATCCGCGAGTTGCCAGAATGCCTCGAGTTGGTAGGCCCCTTGGACCATCAGGGGCTTCTTAGTGGAGCAAGCCTGACACCACAGATCAACACTGACGATCTCGACGATGACGCGCTTCTTGCTGAGCTGGGTATCGAGATTGATGCGCCTCAAATCACAGAGCTGAAGCACGTCCGCTCAACGGCAGAAAAGAAGGCTGCAGAAGACATCGCCAACCGGGATAAATGCGAAGACTTTGAAACTTTCAAACCGCTATTCGAGCAGGTGCAGAAAGAGCTGGATGCTGACCTGCGTGATACGCGACCGTTCGAAATGAAGGCTGAGATCGAAAAGGGCCGGTTTTTTATCGTTGGCGGACAGAAGGCTTATGTCGCCGAAAAGGGCGAAACGACAATCAACGATCAGGGACGCACCGACGCCCGTCTGCGTGTGATTTTTGACAATGGCACCGAAAGCAAAATGCTGATGCGCTCGCTTCAGCGCGCTCTGAACAAAGACGACGCGGGACGACGGATCACAGAACCGACTGCAGGCCCGTTGTTTTCTGATGAAACGATCGATGGTGACGAGGCCAGTGGCACGATCTACGTGCTAAGAAGCAAGTCTGACAATGCTCTTGTCGTCGACAATCGAGAGTTGGTCCACAAGATCGGTGTGACCAACATGAGCGTAGAAAAACGCATCGCTGGCGCTCATCTTCAACCTACATTTCTGATGGCCAACGTCGAGATCGTGGCAACTTACGAGCTTTATAATATCAACCGCACAAAGCTGGAAAACCTGATCCACCGTATCTTTGAGCCTGCGCGACTTGAGATTGAGATCATGGACCGTTTCGGTCGCCCCGTTATGCCTCGGGAGTGGTTTCTCGTGCCGCTTTTTGTGATCAAAGAAGCGGTGGAGCGGATCAAAGATGGGTCGATTTCGGGGTATAGATATGACCCTGACAGTGCGGCTTTGTTGAAGCACAAATGAACGTCTCAGCGACAGATGCTGCGGACAAAGTGAGCGGCTATTGTGGCCGCTAAATGGCTACCTGTTTGGGAATGGACACATCTGGTCTTGTCACGGTTTAGTTCCGGTCTCTTTCGAGCCTGTCTCTTATACACATCTCCGAGCCCACGAGACCTCTCTACATCT
>CAJXTP010000351.1 GCA_913061335.1 uncultured Loktanella sp. | reverse complement strand
ATGAAGGTCCGGCCCATATATTGGTTGCGGATGATGCCCATCGCGTAGGGAATGCCGGATTCAAGACTGAAACCAATCGCTGCCGGGGTGCCACTGTCGGGCACGGGGCAGACGAGATCGGCGTCAACCGGGCTTTCCTTGGCCAGTTCACGGCCAATATTCTCGCGCGTTTCATAGACCGAGCGACCGCCGAGGATGCTGTCGGGGCGGCTGAAATACACGTGCTCAAAAATGCAGAAACGCGAGGCGACGCGCCGGAAGGGGAAGTGGCTTTCGACGCCTTTCTCGGTGATCACCACCATCTCGCCCGGCTCGATCTCGCGCACGAATTCGGCGCCGATGATGTCAAGCGCGCAGGTTTCAGAGCTCAGCGCCCAGCCATCGCCGACACGGCCCAGAACCAGCGGGCGAACCCCCAGCGGATCGCGCACGCCAATCAACTTGGTGCGGGTCATTGCCACGACAGAAAAGGCCCCTTCGACCCGGCGCAGGGCATCTTCCATGCGTTCGGGGATGTTGCGCTGCAACGACCGCGCCATCAGGTGGATGATGCATTCGCTGTCGGAGGAGGATTGAAAGATCGATCCGCGTTCAATGAGTTCGCGGCGCAGCGCATCGGCGTTGGTGATGTTGCCGTTATGGGCGATCGCCGCACCGCCCATGGAAAATTCGCCAAAGAATGGCTGCACATCGCGCATCGCCGTTTGGCCCTTGGAGCCAGCGGTTGAATACCGCACGTGGCCGATACCAATGGGGCCAGGCAGAGAGGCCATCATGTTGGGAGACGTGAAGTTATCACGAACCAGCCCCATGCGGCGCTGCTGGTTAAAACCGGTTTCAAAATCATGGGTGACGATGCCACCTGCTTCTTGACCACGGTGCTGAAGGGCGTGCAGGCCGAGCGCTACGAAGTTGGATGCGTCGGCGACGCCAACAACGCCAAAAACGCCACATTCCTCCCGCAGTTTATCATCGTCAAAGGGATGGGCGGAGGGGAAGTCATGGGACAAGGCGAGCTGCTCCGTGTCAAGTTGCGGTTATAAAAGTGTCATAGTCGCTTGCGCGGGCCATGTCACGACTGCGTCGATAGGACTGGGTAGAAAAAAGGCCCCGCGCCAGTGTGGCGGGGGCCTATTTGATTTGATTTACTCTGGCGTACCGCAGTTACCAACAAGCTGTTCATATTGGGTGGTGATCCAACCCAATGCGGCCTCTGGGTCGCGTTCGCCAATCTGACCGGTCATTTTGCTAAATACTTTGGCAGAGCGGCTGTTTTCGACCATGTCGATTTGTTGTGACGACAGGACCGTTTGGTAGACGAAGAATGCGACGGCCACCAAAAGGACGCCACGTGCGACGCCAAACAAAAAGCCGAACCCTTGATCAAGGCCGCCAAGTGCAGAGCGCTGAATGAGGCTGGAAAAGAGTGGCGTGAAGATCGACACGACAACCAGTGCTACTGCGAATACGGCTGCGAATGATGCGATGATCGACAATTCACAGCTGTCCCCGATGAAATCACCGACGACGGGAATTTGCCGGATCAGCGGTTGAACTGTGTCCGCAAAGATGAACGCGAGAATGGTTGCCCCGATCCAGCCGGCAATTGCCATCGCTTCGCGCACGAATCCGCGGCTGTAGGCCAATAGCGCTGAAACAACGATTATGACGGCCACGACCCCGTCAATAATTGTAAAACCTTCCATGTCGTCACCCTTTTACTTGGTCTTATACAGGGCCACGATCCCCGAATGTTTCCGTAACAAACGTGGCCAGATCGCTGGTTTCCCGCATCTCTAGCCCCGCCACTGCAACCTTCTTAGTCTGTTGCGGTGTGATTGCAGAGGTAAAACCAAGTTTTTGCGCTTCTTTCAATCTATTTTCGGTCTGCACAACCGGACGAAGTGCCCCAGAAAGGCTAATTTCGCCAAAAATAACCACTTCAGCAGGTAACGGGGCGTCTTCACGGGCAGAAACAAGTGCTGCGGCGATGGCTAAATCGGCACCGGGATCGGTAATGCGCATGCCACCAGCGACATTGAGGTACACATCAAGCCCTGTGAACGGCACACCGCAGCGCGATTCGAGGACTGCGAGGATCATCCCAAGCCGCCCGCTGTCCAATCCGACGACGGACCGTTTGGCGTTGGGCTGCGCTGACGGTGATACAAGCGCTTGGATTTCGCCCAAGATCGGGCGGGTGCCTTCGATGCCCGCAAAGACGGCTGATCCGGGGGCGGGTTTGCCGCGATCTGAAAGGAATAGGGCGGAGGGGTTTTTGACCTCTGCCAGCCCTTTGCCAGTCATTTCAAATACGCCGATTTCATCGGCAGGGCCAAAGCGATTTTTGACCGAGCGCAGGATGCGGAATTGGTGGCCGCGATCGCCTTCAAAATACAGCACCGTATCAACCATGTGTTCGACCACGCGCGGACCGGCGATGGTGCCGTCTTTGGTGACGTGGCCGACCATGATGACGGCCATGTTGCGCTGTTTTGCAAATGTGGTCAGCTCGTGCGCCGACGAGCGGACTTGCGACACGGATCCTGGTGCGCTGTCGACGTTGTCGGCCCACATGGTTTGAATGGAATCGATGATCGCGAGGTCGGGTTTTTCCACCTCTAGCGTGGTCAGAATATCGCGCCTGTCTCTTATACACATCTGACGCTGCC
>CAJXTP010000350.1 GCA_913061335.1 uncultured Loktanella sp. | reverse complement strand
TGATACAGCCGTGCCAAATTTCTCGGCTAAGGCGTTTTTTTTACCGAGCGAAATCAGCTTGAGGTAGTCGCCCTGCGGAGTGTAGTTTTGCAAGTCACCACCCGATAGAACTGCCCGCAGATTATGGGTCAAAACTGGGGCTTGGCGCACCGCAAAAACGCCCGCTTTGGGTCGCGGATTTGCAGCCATATGCGCGCAGTCACCCACGGCAAATATCGCAGGGTCAGACGATTGTAGTGTGGGGCTGACGGTGATGAACCCGTCGTGCAGCGTGATGCCTATATCGGCTTGCCAATCATGCGGCTTCGCCCCTGCGGCCCCCGTCACAAACCCTGCTATGATGTGTCGCCCGTCACCCAGTTGAACACCCGTTCGGTCGATGTGGGTCACATCCGCTTGTTCAACAATCTGCACGTCATTGCTATCGAGAGCAGCGCGCATTTTTGCCCGTGCGGTGGTGCCAAGATCCCCAAGCACATCATCGCGATCAATCAGATAAACGGTCGCATTGGCGTCCAATGAATGGCGCATCGCCATGGCCAATTCTGCACCGGCGACGCCACCACCGATCACGGCGACTTGGGGTGCCTCAGCGGTGGTGCGGTAGTGTTCCCATTTACTGGCGAAAGGCCCAAGCGGTTTGGCGGGTGTCCCGTGATCTGCAAATCCAGACAGGGCTGGCATCGCAGACGTGATCCCGACGTCGATGCTGAGCACGTCAAAGGCGATGGGCGAACGCCCTGCAACAGACACTGTTTTCGCCGTGCGGTCGACCCCGTCAGCCGCTCCAAGGATCAGGCGCGCCCCTGCAAATCGGCAAAGCTTGACCAGATCAATGTCCAATTCATCGCGGCTGTAGTGCCCCGCCACAAACCCCGGCAACATGCCCGAATATGGCGCTGTCGGGCCCGGATTAATTACCGTTAGGCGCACGCCGGCCAGCGGCTTCATCCCCCATTTGCGCAGCACAAGCGCATGGGTATGGCCGCCCCCGATAAGGACAAGATCGCGGGTCAAAGAAAGCTGTGTATTATTCATGCGCCCTCTTTAACGCATGCTTATGCGAAGGCGCCACCCGTTGCCCCGTTTAGTCACGGCGACGTGCATAAAACCGATCATTCATAGCCTGTCATCTCTAGATATCCGCGCCCTGTATGAGAGCCAGTGACGCGCACCGGCCCTTCCCAATATGGCACGGACGTGTCCATCCAGCTTTGTGTATTCAACGCCGATACGACGACATCAATACCCGCGTCGGGCAATGTCACCTTCCATGTCGTTGGCACATCACGCCCAGCAACTTGTGACTGCTTGATCTGCTTGGCGTTAAACGCCCCGTTTGGATAGGTCACCGTTGTTCCGTCCGCATGGATCAACGTGGCCTGCGAATAATCGCTGTCGCCATGCAGCAAAAAACCCATCAGCTTTGACCCGTCGTCAAACGACAAAGAGAACCAATCCCACCCTGTCTGATCCGCCCCAAGCGGTTGCGACGACCATTCACGGTCTAGCCATGCGTTTCCGGTGACAGCCACATCGCCGGACGGCAACTGCAACATCCCCGAGATGTTAAAGAACGGTTGTGAATAGTAGTACGATGCCTGCCCTCCAGCCGATTTCACCGAATATCCCGCGTCGCCGTGCAGCACGCGTGGCCCTGTTGCCTGCAGCGTCATATCATAAGCAAAATCGCGGCCAGCGGCCCGTAAAATGGCATCGCTATCTGGCCCTGAAAATGTCCATTCATCGATCCATGCTTCAAATGGCTGAGCGGTCACGCCTGCTTGGCCGATCCCGCCACGCGCCAGCCGTTCGGTTACAAAATGTGCATCGGGCGTTGTCACAGCGGCGTGCCCCATCCAAAGCTGTGGCGACGACCAACCTGCGTCGTTCGTCGGGGAAAGTGCGGTGCGGAACAACGTCCATTGCAACCCATAATCGCGCCCGTCATCGCCAGTTAAATTGGCCGTCAAATACCACCATTCGATTCTGAAATCTGGATGCGGTCCATCGTCAGCTGGGAATCGAAACGTCGGATTGGGTTCCGGCAATGCAAAGCCGTCTGCGCCAGACCCAAGCCCTGCGAAACCCTGCGCAAGACTTGCCAACGGCAGCCACAACAGCAACGCAATCAACCTAACGTTCATTTGAAAACACCTTGAGTAAATCAGCGGGGGGCGTGCGCGCCAATCGCAACGCAGGCCAAAGTGCAGCCAACCCCGCAGCCAGTATCGCAAGCCCCCCAAGCTGGGCGTAATCCCATGGGAACAGGTACATCGGCAACCGCCACCCGAACGCCGCCACATTAACCACCGCCAGTAATACCCACGCAAGCGCCAAGCCTAAAGGCAGCGCAACCGCCCCTGTCAGGACCGCCAGCATCACTGTTCGGATCAGCTCGAGTCGCCCCAATTGCGCGCGCGTCAATCCCATCGCCCAAGCAGGCGCGAGCTGTGGAACGCGCATCGCAGTGAGGGTCAGTAAGCTCATCAAAATCGCGAACCCCGCGACCGACAATGTCAGTACATTCAAGGCCGTTGTGACTGTGAATGTACGGTCAAAAACCTCCAATGAATAAGCCTTTATTCCGCCCTGATTGATCGCCGCGCTTGCGGGCAGTCCTACATTGGACTGGAGATCTTTTACCAATTCGCCTACGTTCTCGCGCGGTAAACGC
>CAJXTP010000349.1 GCA_913061335.1 uncultured Loktanella sp. | reverse complement strand
AGATGTAGAGAGGTCTCGTGGGCTCGGAGATGTGTATAAGAGACAGACCATCGACGGCACCGTTGATATTGCAGACAAAACCAACCAACCGATGCGATTTGCAGCGTCCGGTTGGCATGTGATCGAAATCGACGGTCACGACCCTGTTGCCATTGACGCAGCCATCACAGCTGCGAAAAATGATCCACGCCCATCGATGATCGCATGTAAAACTCACATCGCGCTGGGCCACGCTGCACAAGACACCTCCAAAGGCCACGGCGCACTAACTGACGCTGACCAAATGAAAGCGGCAAAAGCCGCTTACGGCTGGACAGCAGCCCCGTTTGAAATCCCGGCAGACATCAAATCCAGTTGGGAAGACACAGCCAAGCGCGGCCAAGCAGCGCACGCCGCATGGGACGACCGTTTTGCGAAACTCTCAGGCACCAAGCAGGCCGAATTCCAGCGTGCCTACACAGGTGAAGCGCCAAAGAAACTGTCCGCGACGATCAAAGCTTTTAAAAAGGCCGCATCCGAAGCCGCTAAATCCGTGGCGACCCGTAAATCATCCGAAATGGTGCTCGGTGCGATCAACCCGATCATGTTGGAAACCATCGGTGGGTCTGCTGACCTGACCGGTTCGAACAACACCAAAACCAGTGACATGGGCGTTTTCCATCCCGATACCCGCGAAGGCCGGTACATCTACTACGGTGTGCGCGAACACGGCATGGCGTCTGCGATGAACGGCATGGCGCTACACGGCGGCGCGCGCGCTTATGGCGGCACATTCATGTGCTTCACCGACTATGCACGTGGGGCCATGCGGTTGTCCGCGCTGATGGGCGTGCCTGTGACCTATGTCATGACGCACGACAGCATTGGCTTGGGCGAAGACGGTCCGACACACCAGCCAGTTGAACATTTGGCGATGATGCGGGCGACCCCAAACACCCATGTGTTCCGCCCTGCAGACACCGTGGAAACAGCCGAAGCTTGGGAATTAGCACTGACATCACAGTCCACACCTTCCGTGCTGTGCCTGTCGCGTCAAAACCTGCCAACCGTGCGCACAGAGCATAAGACAAAGAACATGACCGCTCACGGCGGTTACATTTTGGCTGATGCAGACGGCAAACGCCAAGCGATCATCATGGCAACCGGTTCCGAAGTCGAAGTCGCAATGGCAGCCCGCGATTTGTTGCAAGCAGACGGCATCGGCACACGGGTCGTATCCATGCCATGTATGGAATTATTCGCAGCTCAAGACGAGAGCTACCGCAAGCGCGTTCTGCCTGCGGGCCCAGTGCGGGTTGCGGTCGAAGCAGGCGTTCAAATGGGCTGGGATCAATGGCTTTTGGGCGAACGCGGCAACAGCAAAAAGGCGGCATTTGTTGGCATGGACAGCTTTGGTGCATCCGCTCCAGCAGAAACTTTGTTCGAAAAGTTTGGCATCACAGCAGCTGACGTTGCAGCAAGTGTGAAAACGCTGATTAAATAAGTAGGATGGGTTTTAACCCATCACGGCGTCGGGGCACCCAATCGGGTGCCCCGATCCATTTTACACTGCAATTTGATTCGGATACGCCCAGCCTTCGCTTAAACCTCACCAAAAGTTAGCGAAAACTGTTAGCGCCACCAGACACAATCCACCGTGGTTATCGCTAACATATTGGCGCAAAATCACTTTTTACTTTCGCGACAGACGTACCCTTCCCTATAGACCTAGTTAAATACTACGGGGCTTGCGGAAGGATCACACCATGACTGTCACCATCGGGATCAACGGCTTTGGCCGGATCGGGCGCTGCACATTGGCGCATATCGCTGAAAGCGCACGCAACGACGTTCAAGTGGTTAAGATTAACGCAACGGGCCCTATCGCGACCAACGCGCATCTTTTGAAATATGACAGCATCCACGGGCGCTTTGGCAGCCCGATTACCGTTGATGGCAACACCATGGATCTGGGCCGCGGCCCAATTGACGTGATGTCGACTTACAACCCAGAAGAACTCGACTGGTCCGGCTGTGACGTTGTCCTCGAATGCACCGGCAAATTCAACGACGGTACCAAAGCCGACGTTCACCTGCGCCAAGGGGCAAAAAAGGTCTTAATCTCCGCACCTGCGAAAAATGTGAACCGCACGGTCGTCTACGGCGTCAACCACCGCGATATGTTAGCCTCCGAGCGGATGATATCCAATGGGTCATGCACCACGAACTGCCTCGCGCCACTGGCAAAAGTCCTCAATGACGCCATCGGCATTGAGCGCGGGATCATGACGACGATCCACAGCTACACGGGCGACCAACCGACGCTAGACCGCCGCCACGAAGACCTCTACCGCGCCCGCGCCGCCGCTATGGCGTTGATCCCGACGTCCACTGGCGCAGCTGCAGCACTGGGCGAAGTTCTGCCCGAACTTGCTGGTAAATTAGACGGCACTGCCATGCGCGTGCCCACACCAAACGTCTCCGCCGTTGATCTGACATTTGAGGCTGGTAAATCAGTAACCGTTGCAGACGTAAACGCGATCGTTGCCGAGGCCGCAAACGGCTACATGGGCATGGTCATGTCCTATGACCCAGAGGCCAAAGTCAGCATCGACTTTAACCACACCACCGAAAGCTGCATTTTCGCACCCGACCAAACCAAGGTTGTCGGCGGGCGCACTGTGCGCGTTCTGGCATGGTACGATAACGAATGGGGC
>CAJXTP010000348.1 GCA_913061335.1 uncultured Loktanella sp. | reverse complement strand
CTCGAACCTGCGACCTTCCGTCCCCCAGACGGACGCGCTACCAGACTGCGCTATAGCCCGACTGGCGGTGTTCATAGCTGATTTGGACGGGCAGGCAAGACCCAATTCACAGTGACTGGCGGATACGGTCGCGCAGCGCCGCGAGCTGAGTAATATGGGGTGAAATTGCGCCGGAATTGCACCGAATCGTGGATTGGTTGGCTGCCACGAGCATCGCTAAAATCGGGGGACGCGGTGCCGTTTGCCGTGCGGTAACAGCCGGAGGATGCGGCATGACGACGATGTTGTCAGGCACAATACTGTCAGGTTCAATGATTGGTTGTGGTATTTCGGGGGCTGTTTCCACTGCTGAAGTGGGGGCCGTATCGGAAGTTGGACCAAGGGTTAAAACGTGCTTAACTCCTTGTTCGCGTAGTAATTTCTGGGCGCCTTTGATGGTCATGCCCTGATCATGCAGCAGGGCTTTGATCCCAGCCAAAAGTTGAACGTCCTCGGGCCGATAATAGCGGCGACCACCTGCACGTTTGACGGGCTTAACCTGTGAGAATTTGCTTTCCCAAAAGCGCAGAACATGGGTTGGCGTATCCAGCGAAGTTGCAACCTCGCTGATGGTGCGAAAGGCACTTTGTGATTTTGCCATCTTTAACCTAAGTCCTTACTTATTGCCTGCCGCGACCCGATCTTTCATCAAGTGGGACGGACGGAACGTCAAAACACGACGCGGATGGATTGGGACTTCTTCGCCAGTTTTTGGATTACGGCCAACGCGCGCGGCCTTTTCACGTACTGAAAACGTCCCAAACGACGAGATTTTCACAGCCTCGCCTGACACAAGCGCATCGGACACGTGTTCGAGCACGCTTTCGACCAAATCGGCACTTTCATTACGTGATAGTCCAACTTGGCTATGCACGGCATCGGCTAGATCCATGCGTGTCAAAGTATTGTCAGCCATTGTATTCCCCCGAGGTTGTTGCAGGGGACTTTGGCCGATGGGATTTTCAGAGTCAATAACAAGGACTTGGGTGGTTGTCTTAAACGAGAGATTTCGCCTACCAGCGAAGAACGACCGCACCCCATGCGAGCCCGCCGCCGATGGCTTCGGTCACAACAAGGTCGCCCTTTTTAATCTGGCCATTTGCCACGCCCACGGACAGCGCCAGTGGAATTGATGCCGCAGATGTATTGCCGTGATCTTGTACTGTCACAATGACGCGGTCCATGCCAACGCCAAGCTTGCGGGCGGTGGATTTGATGATCCGAATGTTGGCCTGATGTGGCACAACCCAGTCGACGTCGTCTGCGCTAAGTCCGATTTTATCCAGCGCTGTATGCGCAGTTTGCGCCAGCTTTTCGACGGCGTGTTTGAATATTTCTTGGCCCTGCATTTTCAGCACGCCGGTTGTTTGGGTCGATACGCCACCGTCAACATAAAGCAGGTCACGGTGGGTACCGTCTGAGTTCAGGTCGGTGGATAAGATGCCCCGGTCCGCGTTAGTGCCGTCACCGATTTGCGCCTCAAGCACGACCGCACCCGCACCGTCGCCAAACAAAACGCAAGTGGACCGGTCTGTCCAATCCATTATCCGGCTGAAAGTTTCGGCACCAATCACGATCACACGATCGGCTTGACCTGACACAATCAGCGCGTTGGCGTTGGTCAGTGCAAATGCAAATCCCGCACAAACTGCTTGAATGTCAAAGGCATAGCCCTTGGTGTTGCCGATTTTGGCTTGCACCATGGTCGCCGCAGACGGAAATGTTAAATCGGATGTCGATGTCGCCACAATGATCGCGTCGACATCGTTACCAGTGAGGCCAGCCATCTTAAGTGCCGCATTGGCCGCGTTGGTCGCAAGGTCGGATGTCGTTTGATCAGCGGCTGCAAAATGACGACGCTCAATGCCTGAACGGGATTTGATCCACTCGTCAGTGGTATCGAGCGTTTTCTCGAACTCTGCATTGGGAACGACGCGGTCAGGCAGGTAATGCCCGACACCGATGACGACTGCGCGACGTGTCATATTTTAACCATCCGTTTTCGAGCCGATTTGAATTGTATCTTGGGCAAGCGCTGCCGCAGATGCAACCCGCGCGGCGAGTTTGTCTGAGAAACCAGATTGCGCCAAGCGGTACGCAAGGTTCAGGGCCGCGGCGACACCCGTTGCGTCGGCCCCTCCGTGGCTTTTTATGACTGTTTGGTTCAGGCCCAAAAACACACCACCGTTGACACGGCGCGGGTCGATCCGCTTGCGTAGGCGATTCAACGATCCGCGGGCAAAAAGCGCGCCGAGCATCGACAATGGCGTCTTCATTAAAGATTCGCGCAGAAGGCCGGAAATGAGATTCGCAGTGCCTTCGCCAGTTTTTAACGCGACGTTACCAGTAAATCCGTCAGTGACGATCACATCAACGCGCGCAGAGGGCAGGTCGCCGCCTTCAACGAATCCTATGTACTCATATTCACCTTTGATGGCGGCTTGGCCGATCAGTTCGTGCGCGACTTTTAATTCGGCGCGGCCTTTGTGTTCTTCGGTGCCGACATTCAGCAGCCCAATGCGCGGACGCTTAATGTCCAAACCATTGCGCGCATAAGACGCCCCCATGAGCGCATATGTCAGTAAATCATCTTGGTCGGCGCGAATATCTGCACCGGCATCAAGCATCACGTTAAATCCAGCGGGGTTACGTGATGGCC
>CAJXTP010000347.1 GCA_913061335.1 uncultured Loktanella sp. | reverse complement strand
CGGTCTACACAGCGAATTGGGCCATCCAGTCGGGTGCTCCATGCCCTGACGTCCATGCTGATCATTTCAAGCTGAAGCTGGTTCAAGCAATCAGGAATGATGCGAGAATAGTCGCAAATGCGCGCTTTGAGTTCCGCGTGCGTCGGTTCCGGTGATGTCCCAATCTGGACCCCAAGCCGGACGTCGCGTACGGTCAAATCCAAACCGCGTTCCAGCATGACGTGGTTCAGCGAGATGCGCCCGCCCTCAAATGCCATCAAGAACATGGTCACATAGACCGGCAGAAGTAACACGAGTTCGATTGTTGATGAGCCATCTTCGCGTTTGCAAAATGACCTCGCGCGTCGTGCAGCGGTTTTCAGTGCATGTATCATAATGAAAGTCGCAATTCTGTTACCTGTTTGGCAATCGCGCCGAAGACGGTTTCAAGTTCGTCACCAGACACGTTGAAGAAATGCGCAGCAGATGACGCGCACTCGGCCAGTTGGACGATACCGTCGGCGGGGGCTTCGACTGCAACGGAATAAACTATGACGCCATTGTTTTTTGCCGAGGTGCAAAGCTGCTGCAAATAGAAGTTGCTCGTTGTATTGGTATATTTTTCGTACCAATAGTACGAATGGTATCCCACTTGGCCGATTTGGGATAAATAGTAGAATAGGTTTTTAGTTGCCCAGCGATCGTATTCGGTGGTTGAGTTGTACCGACTATCGACGAGGCGCGGTGAATAGCTGTTCTGGCCGTCGGTCATCAAGACGATCACTTTTTGCGTGTCTTCTGGGTTCGTATTTAGCGAATAGTTGACCGGCCGATCTGCAAAGACTGGATCCACGATCCCATTAAGCGGGGTCCGCATAGAGGGGTCGAGTAGTGCCAACCCCCATTTCATCCCCAAGTGCATCGCGGTACCTGAACGCGGTTTCAGCTGGGCGATGTTGGCTTTTAGCGTGTCCAAATCTTGGGTCAGTGGGACCATTTGTTCGAAATCGTCTTGCGGGCACAATGCCATGTCCATGCCATTTATATAGTTGCCATAATTATTTCTAACCGGGTTAAACTGAAATTGCTGCGTTTGTTGATATGTTTGCGTCATATCGATACCGGTTGTGCCAAAGTTCGCATTGGTAAATTCAATGCAATCGGAATAGTCATGGAATACGTTGACGGGCAGTTTCGCCATCAATTCAGACCCGATGCTGACTTGCTCGGAGTAGGGTACAAGCGACAAAGAGATGTTGTCTACGTGCGCGTCCGTCAGCATGATTTCTGCGAATGTTGTCGAAGCTGCGCGCAGGGCTTGGATTTTGGACATGGTCGAAGGGGAACCGTCTGATGGTATGATCGGATCTTTCATTGACCCTGAAATATCGACCACAAGCGAGACTTCTACATTGGCCACACCTGCGATAGCTTTTGCAGCCGCCGGTGCGGACAGTGTGTCGATCCCGAGAAGTCTTAGGTAGATGGAATTCATCTCATAGCGTGCGTTCACGCCGACGCTGTTATAATCGGGCGTATCAATGACGTCTGGTTCGCCGATAATCGTGCCGCCAAAGCCGGCTTTTTCGAAGTAGTCGATGACCACTTCGGCAGCTACTTTGTCTTGATCCAAATCAGCTGCGGCCAAGACGGCCCGATCAGAGACTGATTGCAGCATAGTGCGTCGGGATTCAAAGCGCATAAAGTCGACGGCCATGCCGCCCATGATCATCATGAGGACGAGAAACAACATCGTTAAAACAATCATGACGCCGCTTTCATCGCGCCCAAATCGGCGCAAACGCGCTGCGATCACGTCACGTGTCTTAATAGTTTGTTTACCTTGATGTCCCAAACTGATCCTCACATTCATGCCGCCCTAAACGCATTTTGCGTGTCCATGCGGACTTATCCACTTCCCTTTTGATCAGTTCGCTGTGGCTGAATTGGGGCAGAAGAGCGGCATTGTCGGCGCAATTTCAGCCCGAAAGATGAAAAGTATTGGGAAATTGTCCACATTGTTCGCGGTTTCGCGTCTTTTCGCGGACTGTTGTCCTGACGAACCAGTCTTTGCCGTCCGTTGTCCTGATTTCACTGATGCGTTCATAAACTGCCTAATAATTCATCGAAACGCTGTTAGGGTGGTCCCAAGCCGTTGCTTGCTTGTTAACTTATGTCCGAAATCTACGGACCAAAAAGGACCATTTCACATGACCACTGCACATCAGACCGCGACTGAACCGAGCTTTCGCGAATCCGTCGATATGATGTTTAACCGCGCTGTTGCCTTGATGGATCTTAGCCCCGGTCTTGAGGAAAAAATCCGCGTTTGTAACGCCACTTATACCGTCCGGTTTGGTGTGCGTTTGCGCGGCGCAATTCACACGTTCACTGGATATCGGTCTGTGCATTCCGAGCATATGGAGCCTGTGAAGGGTGGCATTCGTTTCGCCCCAAATGTGCATCAGGATGAAGTTGAGGCTTTGGCCGCGTTGATGACGTTTAAGTGCGCGCTTGTAGAAGCGCCGTTTGGTGGATCAAAAGGCGGGTTGCGCATTGATCCGACCGAGTGGGAACCACATGAGCTGGAGCAGATCACCCGCCGTTTTGCCTATGAGCTGATTAAGCGCGATTTGATCCATCCAGCGCAGAACGTACCGGCCCCAGATATGGGCACTGGAGAGCGTGAAATGGCGTGGATCGCCGACCAGTATAAGCGC
>CAJXTP010000346.1 GCA_913061335.1 uncultured Loktanella sp. | reverse complement strand
GTTTCTGCTTGGCCATCGTGGCGTCCTTTAATCTGGTCGGTGCAATCTATGGTGAATATGGGGGTACCCGCAACGCCCGTCTTTTGCGCTTTCGTCGCTAACATTGGCCAGTTACTGTCAGGGCAATTGATCTCGGGGGATTTCATGAGCGCTTCACCATCCACAGTCACGCCGATGATGGCGCAATATCTAGAGTTAAAGGCGGGATATCCCAATGCCTTGTTGTTTTACCGGATGGGCGATTTCTATGAAATGTTCTTTGATGATGCTGTGGCTGCGTCTGCTGCGTTGGATATTGCGCTAACGAAACGCGGTAAGCATGACGGTGTGGATATTCCGATGTGCGGTGTGCCGCATCATGCCGCCGAAGGGTATTTCCTGACGTTGATCCGCAAGGGGTTTCGTGTTGCGGTGTGCGAACAGATGGAAAGTCCTGCAGAGGCGAAAAAGCGCGGCAATAAATCTATTGTGCGCCGCGATGTTGTTCGGTTGGTCACGCCCGGCACATTAACTGAGGATTCGCTGCTGGATGCCCGTCGTCATAATTTCTTGGCCGCATATGCTGATGTCCGTGGAATCGGCGCAATTGCATGGATCGATATATCCACCGGTGCGTTTTATGTGATGAGCTGTCCGCGTGTGACGCTTGGGCCTGAATTGGCCAGACTGACCCCGCGTGAGGTTATCGTTTTAGACGGAACAGAGGGCGATTACGCTGAAATAGTGTCTGATTCAGGGGCTGCGATGACCACATTGGGTGGCGCTGCGTTTGACAGTACGTCAGGTGAAAAGCGCCTGCTTTCGCTGTTTAATGTTGGGTCACTGGACGCGTTCGGTAGCTTTGATCGTGCGCAGGTGTCGGCGATGTCGGCTGTTGCAGAGTATTTGGAGATTACCCAAAAGGGAAAACTACCGCTGGTGCGTCCGCCGGTGATTGAGGGTCAAGCGAGCGCGATGCAGATTGATACTGCGACGCGACGTTCGCTGGAATTGACCCATGGAACAGGTGGCGGCAGGGCAGGGTCGCTTTTAGCCACGATTGACCGGACAGTGACCGCTGGTGGTGCGCGATTGTTGGAACGGCGGCTCGCGAGCCCGTCTTGTACGCTATCGGTGATTTCCAAGCGGCAAAGTAGTGTTGCATATTTCGTTGGGAATACACGGCTTGCTGAGGATCTGCGTGAAACTTTGCGCGGTGTGCATGATTTGGACCGTGCGTTGTCGCGGCTTGCGCTGGAACGGGGCGGTCCGCGCGATATGACGGCGATCAGGAACACGATTTCGCAGGCGGGTTTATTACGTGGCACGCTTCCTGCCGGTATGCCGGATGCTTTGACGGCAGCTAGCGTTGCGTTTTCTGGGCATGATGAATTGTTGGCGCTGTTAGATGACGCGCTTGTCGCCGAACCGCCACTGCTCGCGCGCGATGGCGGGTTCATTGCGCCTGCGTACGACGCCGAGCTTGATGAGGCGCGCAAACTGCGTGACGAGGGCCGATCTGTGATCGCCGCGATGCAGATGGAGTTCATTGAGCTGAGTGGAATTTCAGCGCTGAAGATTAAGCATAACAATGTGCTAGGTTATTTCATTGAGACAACCGCGACGCATGCTGAAAAGATGTTGGCCGCGCCGTTGAACGAGACGTTCATTCACCGACAAACCACGGCGAACCAAGTTCGGTTTACGACTGTGGAATTGTCCGAGATTGAGACGCGGATTTTGAATGCGGGCGGGCGAGCGCTTGAGATTGAAAAGCGGCTATATCAGACACTAACAAAGGCAATTGTTGCACAAGCGGGACCATTGGGCGCCCTTGCGCTGGGACTGGCTGAGTTTGATACAGCGACGGCGTTGGCGCATTTAGCGAGCATGGAAAACTGGTGCAAACCGAGCATCGACGACAGTCGTGCGTTTGATATTTCTGGCGGGCGGCATCCGGTGGTGGAGCAGGCCCTGCAGAAATCAGGTACGCCGTTTATCGCCAATGACTGCGGATTAAGCGAGACGCCGATTTGGCTGCTGACTGGTCCTAACATGGCGGGTAAATCGACGTTTTTACGCCAAAACGCGTTGATCGGGATCATGGCGCAGATGGGCAGTTATGTGCCTGCGAAATCGGCGCATATCGGGATTATCAGCCAGATATTTAGCCGTGTTGGTGCGTCGGACGATCTGGCCAAGGGGCGGTCCACGTTCATGGTTGAAATGGTCGAGACAGCGGCGATTTTGAACCAAGCCGATGATCGGGCGCTGGTGATTTTGGATGAAATTGGGCGCGGGACCGCGACCTATGACGGTTTGTCGATTGCGTGGGCGACGTTGGAGCATTTGCACGACGTGAACCGTTGTCGTGCGCTGTTTGCCACGCATTACCACGAGATGTCACAGCTTTCGGCAAAGCTGGACGGCGTTGATAACGCCACGGTGACGGTCAAAGAATGGGACGACGACATCGTGTTTTTGCATGAAGTCAAAAAGGGCACAGCGGACCGCAGTTACGGTGTGCAAGTCGCCAGGTTGGCAGGCTTGCCGCAGGTCGTTGTGGACCGTGCGACAGTTGTGCTTGAGGCGTTGGAAAAAGGTGAGCGGGAAGGGCGGCAAAAGGCCATTATCGACGATCTGCCGCTGTTTTCGATGACACCGACGCCAATCATAAAACCTGCCGCGCCTTCAAAGGTAGAAGACACGCTACGTAGTGTTA
>CAJXTP010000345.1 GCA_913061335.1 uncultured Loktanella sp. | reverse complement strand
ATTTTCATCAATCGCAATGGTTTGCGATGGCGAGATGCGCCTAAGGAGTATGGCTGCGTATTCCGGAGTATCCGCCCACTCATTCCGACAACATGCGCCCACCTATTCCGGGGTATCCGCCCACTTGTGACGCGTTGCCGTGAGGCAGTGGGTTGGGGTTATCAGGTTTGAGGGTTTTCGTCATCCATTTTGGTGACGCTTTTCCGCATAGACGGCCCCTTGAGTTCGAGGCGGTAAGCGTTGTGAACGATGCGGTCGAGGATGGCATCAGCGAAGGTTGGTTCGCCAATGACGTCATGCCAAGCCTTGATGGGTAATTGGCTGGTTATCATCGTTGAGCCGCGACCGTAGCGCTCTTCCACGATCTCCATGAGATCCCGGCGTTGCGTGGCGGTCAGTCGGTCTGGCCCCCAGTCATCGAGGATGAGCAGCTGTGCTTTGGTGATGCTGCGGAACAGGCGGGGGAAGCGCCCGTCGCCATGGGCCAGTTCGAGTTCTTCGAAGAGACGCGGCATTCGCTTGTAGGCCACAGTGACACCGTCGCGACAGGCTGTTTGCGCCAGTGCGCAGCCGAGCCAAGTTTTGCCGACACCACAGGGCCCGGTAATGATCAGATTGCGCTTGTCGGTGATCCATCTACCGGTGAGCAGACTCTGGAACAGCGTCTTGTCGAGACCACGGCGCGCGCGGTAATCGACATCTTCTGGGCAGGCGCCCACATGGCGCAGCCTGGCCGAGCGCATCCGAGCTTCAAACCGCTTGGTCTCACGGCTGGCGACCTCACGGTCAACGAGCAAGCCAAGCCATTCAGCGTGGCTGAAGTCGGCTGCGGCATCCTGCGCTTGCAGCTCGGCAAATGCTTCGGCCATACCGTCCAGCCGCAGGGCCTTCAGATGATCGAGGGTTGGGTGATCAAGCATTGTGTTCCTTTCAATGGAAATAATCGGCGCCACGGATGTTGGGGTGGGTGATTGCAGGCTCCTCCGTGGCGCGGGTGCGGGGCTTGCTCTCCAGCCCATTCTTGAGAATGGATTGGAGTGACGAGTAAGAACGGGCGTTGATCTCGAGCGCGCGGCGGCACGCCGCATCGAGGCGGGCGGCACCGAACTTGTCGGCCAGCCGAATGACACCCAGACAGCTCCGGTAGCCCTGTTCGGGGTGCTTGCGTTCGCGCATCACAACCTCTGCGAAGGTGGCGACATTCGGCCCGACGCGAGCGGCCCGTGCGATAATACGCTGCGGCGTCCAGTCCTCGCGGAACTTGTGGTGCGCTGGCATGTGCTCGCGCTGTGTAGAATGTCTGCCGTTTCCAGAAGTGCGCACATGGGAAGCAACACGCTGTCCAACATGGAAGACTTCGACCGTGCGGGCGGTGATGCGAGCCCACAGCTCTTTCTTCAGCAACTGATAGGGCACGGAATAGTAATGCTTGTCGATTGCGACGTGGTAATCCAGCCCCGCTCGGCACTTCTTCCATTCGGCATAGACATATGGAGCCGTCGGGAGCGGCTTCAGGGCGGGCTTATCCAACTGCTCGAACAACTGCTTGCGGCTGGCCCCAAGATGCCGAGAGACCTTGTCGTTGAGCTGGTCAAGCAACGGGCGAATGGCAGCGTTCACATCCCCGAGGCTGAAGAACTGCCGATTGCGCAACCGCGCCAGAATCCAGCGCTCGACCAGCAAGACCGCCCCTTCGACCTTTGCCTTGTCCTTTGGTTTATGCGGCCGCGCGGGCACAACGGCTGTGTCGTAATGGGTGGCGAGATCCGCATAGGTTCGGTTGATCACAGGGTCGTAAAAGCACGCTTTGGTGACCCCGGCCTTCAGGTTGTCGGACACGACCTGCGCCGTCACACCCCCAAGGAAGCCAAAGGCACGCACATGGCTCGAGATCCAATCCGGCAGCGATTGCGTCCAGGTCGCCTCTGCAAAGGTATAGCTTGAGGCCCCAAGCGTCGCGACGAACAGCTGTGCCGCGCGCACTTCCCCGGTCTGAGGATCAATCACGTCGATGGTGTGCCCCGCGTAATCGACGAACAGCCGCTCGCCCGCCGGGTGACGCTGTCGCATCACCGGCGACAGCTTGCCTTCCCACCGCGTGTAAAGTTCGCAAAATCGGGAGTAGCCGTATCCCTCGGGGTGGTCGGAGCGATGTTCCTCCCACAAAAGTGACAGCGTTACGCCCTTCCGACGCAACTCGCGGTGAATATACGACCAGTCAGGCTGCGTCTCGATCCGTTGGGTGTTCTGGTGAGCTCGGTGAAAGAGGCATCGCTCAAGGTCCGTATCAGACATCTCTGCTGGCAGCGGCCAGCCCAGACCCAACTCAGTAGCGCGATCAAGGTAGCCCCGAAGGGTTGTTCGCCCAATCGCCAGACTCGCTGCGATCTGGCGGGTTGATAGGCCCTCGGCTGACAGCCGCAAAACATCTCGTATCTTCCGCATCGGCAATCTCTTCATCGGGCTTCCTTCATGCCAAAAGGACGAAAGGTAGCCGGTTACAGATTGCCTCGCAGCAGCACGTCACAGGGGTGGGCGGATACCCCGGAATCGGTGGGCGGATAAAATCGGAACGGGTGGGCGCATCAAATCGGAATCGGTGGGCGGATCACCCCGGAATACGCAACTGATCGCACGGGCCTGAAATCACTGCCCCAAAGAGGTATGTATCGGCACCCAGATTTTTTCCATCCAGATTAAGCAAAGCCCC
>CAJXTP010000344.1 GCA_913061335.1 uncultured Loktanella sp. | reverse complement strand
CCTCTCTATTCGTCGGCAGCGTCAGATGTGTATAAGAGACAGGGCTTAGCGATACGATTCTGACATTGCGGGCAGGGCTTGGTCCCGTTTGGGATAATACGGCTGTGCTTTGCCTTACCGAATTTGGCCGCACGGCTGCCGAGAATGGCACAAAGGGCACCGATCACGGCACGGGTGGCGCGATGATCTATGGCGGTGGTGCGCTGAACGGTGGCCGCGTGTTGGGCGATTGGCCAGGGTTGGCCGAGGCTGATTTATACAATCGTCGCGACCTGATGCCGACCCGTGATGTGCGCGCCTATCCTGCGTGGGTCATGCATGACTTGCTTGGAATTTCACGCCGCGTGATTGAGCTGTCGATTTTCCCTGGCCTCGAGATGGGGTCTAATCCGGGGATTGTGGCCTAGAATGCACTACCCGCAGTAAGCCGCGTTTGCAGCATCTCGCCCAAGGCCGTCATATCGGCGTGTGTGCTGCTGCCAAGCGCGTGTTTTTCGGCCAAGGCGGACACAGCTTGATCCAGATCATTATCCGCAACAGATCGTGCCAAACCACCTAGGAATTGCGTGATGTAGCCTAGGGTTTCAGACCCATCGTCGCCATCAATCACCGATGCGACGTGGCTTAGGTCGTCTTGATAGGCGATCATGTCAGGGTTTACGACCTCGTCTGATAACAGGCGTGGCCCAGGTGGTTGTCGGTCTTGGGGAAGGTGGGTCAGAATTGCCGATTGAAATGCGCTGAGGCTGGCAATCGGTTTTGCGATAAACCCGTCTGCACCTGCAGCAAGTACCGCGGCCTCTGCATCCGCATCGCCACTCGTACCTAAGATAATGTCAATCCGCGTGGCAGCGGTGGCACAGCTTTCGATTAGGTTCAAACCAGACCCGTCGGGCAGCCCCACATCAACGATCAATACGGACGGCCGGTAGACCCCGAGGTGTTTTGACGCATGTTCGAGGCTGTCAGCACGCCTGATGCGTGCGCCTGATCGCAAGCACAGCAACCGGACCGCTTCACATGCGAAACGGCTGTCTTCAACAACAAGCACGGTTAACCCTAACAACGGACGTCGTGCCGTTGGCGGGCGCGTCATCATAAAGCCTTCCACGGTATCCATCTGGTTTTGCCCCAATCCATTGATCTAGTTTCAGGGTGTAACAAATCAGCACAAGGTGAACGTTTGGTTAAGGCCTGCCGTTGCCAGCGTTCCAATTGCGCCGCATAACACCCAAAACCTGTTGAACGGAGACTTGCTATGATCGGACGCTTGAACCACGTGGCCATTGCGGTGCCAGACCTCGACGCTGCAATCAATCAATACCGCAGCACATTGGGTGCCCAAGTAGGACCGCCGCAAGACGAGCCTGATCACGGCGTCACTGTGGTGTTTATCACCTTGCCCAACACCAAGATTGAATTGCTGTACCCGCTCGGTGATGCATCCCCGATCCAAGGGTTTTTGGATAAAAACCCCGCTGGCGGTATCCACCATATTTGTTACGAAGTTGATGATATTCTGGCGGCGCGCGATCATTTGCTGTCTGAGGGCGCCCGTGTTCTGGGCACCGGCGATCCAAAAATTGGCGCGCATGGCAAGCCGGTGCTGTTTTTGCACCCCAAGGACTTTAACGGCTGCTTGGTCGAGCTAGAACAAGTCTAAGCATGTAGCTGAGCCGCCGGAGCCTCCGGCGGGGATATTTGTTAACCAAAGAGGCGGGTTTTCTGCCCGTATTGGAGAGCCCCAATGGGTATTACGTCCGCGATCGTTTTGTTTGCCGTCATTTGGTTTATGGTGTTTTTGATCATTTTGCCACTGGGTCTGCAGACCCAAAGCGAAGCTGGTGAAGTCGTGCCGGGCACACACGGGTCAGCCCCCGCTAATGTACAAATACGCGCAAAGGCCCGTCTGACAACGATTTGGGCGATTGGGCTTTGGATCGTGATTGCAGGGACGATTTTGTCTGGGCTGATTACGGTGCGTGACTTGGATTGGTTTAACCGGATGGCCACCCCAGAGGTTAGCTTAACCGATGGTACAGATGGGTAAATGTCGCGGCCCCCAAGATCGGGATCACGAGGTTCACCAGCGGGATCGACAGCGGTAGCGCCATAAGGCAGCCCGCGAGCCAGATTTTGCCGCTGTGTTTGCGCCGCAGTGCCTTTGCGTTTTCGCGACCAATCCGGCGCATTGCGACGATTTGGAAATATTCACGGCCCAGCAGGTATCCGTTGAGACCAAAGAAGATCGGTAGTGCCAGAAGTGGCAGCAGCGCATATAGTATGAACGCCGCGACATTGGCCGCGATTAGAACGCCAAGGAAATTGACGGTATCCTTGAGCCCTTCCCAGAAATTACTGCGCGGGATTTGGGGCAGATGTGGGTAATGCACGTCCTCAACCGCTTGGGCAACATCGTCAAGAAATAGCGACGTGATCGCAGAGGCCACAGGCACCATCAAAAAGACTGACAGCACAATCATTGCGCCAAGCGACCCCCAGCTAAGAAGATCACCGATCCAGCCGACATTTCCGATCCAAGGGATGCTGACGCCGTCGGCCGTGGTGGTTTGGATGAGCCACAGCAGTACCGCATAGGTGCTGACCAACAGGGCGACCGTCAGGCCAATCCCGAGCAACATAACCCGCCGAAAGCGTGGATCGGGCAGCTGGCTGACAGCCTTGAAAAACGAAGCAAGTATCATGTGCGCATCCACGTTGTGATCC
>CAJXTP010000343.1 GCA_913061335.1 uncultured Loktanella sp. | reverse complement strand
ACGCACGATCGCCTGGTTGGAGCTGTGAGTGGCATTCGATACAAAGGGCGGAAAGTGGACCTGAGCTCAAGTCGCGATATGGATGGCTCCAAATAAATGTACACGATTAAATCAGGTGGTAATACACGTACTACTTATCGATCATTCCAGAAGTCGGATGGCATGTCGTGGAGAAGTTGGGCAGATTTGTCATCGAGCCAATCCTGTTGTTCATCTTGCGACCAAGCAGAGAACGCTGCTTCTTGCGCAGCCAATGCACTGGCGCGGTGTTTGGCTTGATTATACTTTAACTGTTCAACACGCTCATTGGGAACGATTGCGTAGACAAACTTGCTATTCATCGCAGCGGCAAGATTTTCCATTTGCTTGAGTGAAACTGCACCTTCTTTTTCACTGCGCTCTGCTTGATAGACGGCATTTCGACTAACGCCTTTACGCACTGCTACTTGTTCTGCAGACATGCCCAATGCCAATCGCATGGTTGCGATCCATCCCTTTTCGGGGATCGGTCTGTCCGCGAACAGCTCCGCGTTGCGATCCAGCATGCGTGCCAACCGTCTGCGTTCCATAAAATTTGGCATAACGCCCCTTCAGTGGCCGTTGTGACCCCATGAACAATATAACTAGACCTTTTCTGCATAAATTCAACGTATCTAAAAGTATAATACAACTATTTGCATATATATATCTAACATATTTGGAAAAGATCCCTATATAACATTGTAAGGAGAAACCATGTTTGAACTATTCTTAACACCAGCGGCCCTGCCTTTCTCAATCGCGCTTACCGTCGTAGGTGGGCTTTTCGCGCTCGAAATTATTAGCCTCTTGATGGGGGCAACCATTCTTGGACTTGGTGGCGAAAGCCCCGATATTGATGTCGAAGCAGACTTTGATTTGTCTGCTGATATAGGCGCTGACGGTTTGGGGGTCGATTTTGCAGGAGATACGATTGACGGCCCATCATCACCATCTGGCCTGCTGAGCTGGCTTGGCGCACGCGATGTGCCCTTCTTGATTTGGCTTGTGTCCTTCCTGACGATGTTTGGATTGTTTGGGCTAATTGTTCAGTCGCTTGCTATTACCCTGCTTGGCACGCCACTTTTCACTTTGCTCGCCGTCATGATCGCCTTCGTCCCAGCAATCGGTGTCACACGTGTCATCGCCAATTGGGTCGCACTAATCATGCCAAAAACGGAAACCAGCGCCATGCGTACGCGGTTTCTTGGAGGTCATCGCGGCACAATTACACAAGGCACGGCCACACGGGGCAATCCTGCTGAGGCCAAGATCAAGGATAGGTATGACAACATGCACTATCTGCGGGTTGAGCCATTGGACGACGACGGTATTTTTCCACAGGGCACCGATGTGACCCTGATCCGTAAACGTGGCGACAAATTCTTTGTCATTTAACGCGGCACACCCATCCCAATATTTAGAAACTAATAAGGAGTTACCCATGGATTTTGCTTCCATTCTTACAGTCGCCGGTATCATTGTCGGTCTTTTGATTTTCATCGGCCTAATTATGGCCCGCTTGTATAAACGTGCCACACGCGAAACGAGTCTGGTCAGAACCGGCTCTGGCGGTAAAAAAGTGATCATGGATGGGGGCACAATCGTAGTGCCATTCCTGCACGAAATAGCCAACGTCAACATGAAGACATTGCGCCTAGAAGTTGCTCGTATCAACGAACAGTCGTTAATCACAAAAGACCGGATGCGGGTCGATGTTGGTGTTGAGTTCTACGTGTCAGTTAACGCGACGGATGATGGTATTTCGCGTGCAGCGCAAACGCTAGGCGACCGGACATTCCACGTCGATCAACTGCGAGAAATGATCGAAGGTAAGCTGATTGATGGTCTGCGTGCTGTTGCGGCCCAGATGACGATGGACGAGCTGCATGAAAACCGTGCCAGCTTTGTGCAAGAGGTTCAGAATGCGATCTCAGAAGATCTATTGAAGAACGGTCTTGAGCTGGAGGCAGTTTCGCTGACCGCATTGGATCAAACACCATTTGAATCCCTGGACGAAAACAACGCGTTTAACGCTGTCGGTATGCAAAAACTTGCTGCCGTGATTGCAACGTCACGTAAAGAACGTGCCGAAATCACGGCCGAGGCCGACGTGTCAGTTGCGCGTTCCGAAATGGAGGCTGAAAAGAAGAAATACGAGATCGACCGTGACCAGAAAGAAGCGTCTATTACGCAAATCCGCGAAATCCAAACGCTGCAAGCAAGCCAAGAAGCCGAAATCGCCCGCAATCAGGAAGCATCTGATCAAGCGAAAGAACAGGCCCGTATTGAACGTGAACGGGCTGTGCGTGCATCCGAAATTGAACGCGAGCGGACCATTCGTGAAGCCGAAATCAACAAAGAGCGCGAGCTTGAAGTTGCGGATCAAGAGCGTCAAATCGTTGTCGCCCGAAAGTCAGAAGAAGAAAGCCAAGCCCGCGCATCGGCGGATCACGCGCGTGCAGACGCAAAAACTGCGTCAGAGGCGATTGAAACAGCCCGTGCTGTTGCAGAAGCCGAGCGTCAAAAGAAGATCGCATTGATCGAGGCCGAGAAAGAGGCGGAGCGTCAGGCGACCGGCATTCGCCTTGCCGCTGCGGCAGAAAAGGACGCCGCAAGTGACCGGGCTTCAGCCAAGCTTGAGGAAGCAACCGCAGATGCAAACGCAATTACTATCCGCGCGGAGGCTAAGAACTGTCTCTTATACACATCTGACGCTGCCGACGAATAGAGAGGTGTAG
>CAJXTP010000342.1 GCA_913061335.1 uncultured Loktanella sp. | reverse complement strand
GGTCATGGCCCCGTAGGTTTCCACCGAGCCGATCCCATAAATGCACGACACCGAGGCCACGATGATCACGTCGTCGCGTTCAAGCAGGGCGCGGGTCGCCGAGTGCCGCATCCGGTCGATCTGTTCGTTGATCTGGGATTCTTTCTCGATGAAGGTGTCGGACCGCGCCACGTAGGCTTCGGGTTGGTAGTAGTCGTAGAAGGACACGAAATATTCGACGGCGTTGTCAGGGAAGAACCCTTTGAATTCGCCGTAAAGCTGGGCGGCCAGTGTTTTGTTTGGTGCAAGGATGATTGCGGGGCGCTGAGTTTCCTCGATCATTTTGGCCATGGTAAATGTTTTACCAGTGCCCGTAGCCCCAAGCAGAACCTGATCGCGTTCGCCGTTGCGCAGCCCTTCTGACAGTTCCTTGATCGCGGTGGGCTGGTCGCCTGCGGGCTCAAACTCGGTATGCAGGACAAATGCTTTGCCGCCTTCCAGCTTTTCGCGGGTCTGCACATCTGGCGCAGGGTTGGCCATGAACTGCGCGGCGTCGATCGTGCGCTTGTCGGAATGGGCGTAGGCCATGCGGGAATCCTCGGGTCAGTGGTTAACCTATATTTGTTCCCTTTTTGATCTTATTCAAGGGCTGGTTGACGCCGCCCTGCATCGGCGTAGGTTCGTGCCAAATATGAACAGGAGCCACCCCATGACAATTGATCCCATTAAGCTTGACCGTTTGGCCGAAGTTGCAGTCCGCACGGGCGTGAATTTGGCTGTGGGCCAAGAACTGGTGATCTCGGCTCCGATTGAGGCCTTGCCGTTGGTCCGCCGTATTGTTGTGCATGCGTATAAAGCTGGCGCGTCGCTAGTCACCCCGATGTTTAATGACGGTGAGATCACCAAGGCGCGGTATGAGCATGGCGCTGATGCCAGCTTTGACGCTGCCCCTGCGTGGCTGTTTGAGGGCATGGGCAAGGCGTTTTCCGAGGGTGCTGCCCGCATGGCGATTACCGGTGATGACCCGATGCTGTTGGCCGAGGTCGATCCCAAGTTGGTGGCCCGCGTTGGCAAGGCTACGTCAATTGCGGCCAAGCCTGCGATGACCCCGATTGTCGGGTTCGCTGTGAATTGGAATATCATTGCCTATCCGACCGAGGGTTGGGCCGCGCAAGTATTCCCCGATCTGCCGGTTGAAGATGCGCAATCCAAGCTGATGGACGCGATTTATGATGCGTCGCGCATTGGTGGTGACGATCCTGTGCAGAACTGGGCCGATCACACTGCCGAGCTAAAGAAGCGGGTCAAATGGTTGAATGATCAAGGGTTTGACGCGTTGCAATATACCGGGCCGGGCACGGATTTGCGGCTTGGATTGGCCGAAGGACATATCTGGAAGGGCGGGGCGTCGCCTGCGCTTAATGGCATCGTGTGTCAGCCGAATATTCCGACTGAAGAGGTATTCACCTGTCCGCATGCCTATAAGGTAGATGGGACTGTGACGGCGACTAAGCCGCTTGCGCATCAAGGCAGCGTGATTGAAGACATCTCGGTGCGGTTTGAGGCGGGTAAGATCGTAGATGCCACCGCGTCAAAGGGGCAGGAACAATTGCGTGCCTTGTTGAAAACAGATGATGGATCGAGCCGGATTGGTGAGGTCGCTTTGGTCCCGCATTCCAGCCCGATCAGCCAGTCGGGCGTGCTGTTTTATAACACGTTGTTTGACGAGAATGCGTCGTGTCATATCGCGCTTGGTCAATGCTATGCGGATACGATTGAAGGCGGATCAGAGCTGTCACCAGAAGAGTTGCAGCAAAAGGGCGGCAACCAGTCGATTATTCATGTGGATTGGATGATGGGGTCCGATGCGGTAGATATCGATGGGATCACATTGACCGGCGAAGTCGTACCCGTGATGCGCGGCGGTGAATGGGCGTTTTGATTGTGGCCTGAAGGGGCCGTGCATTGCGAATGGGCCGATTAGGGCCCGACGTGTTAAGTGCGGTGCCGACATGCCTATTCATTTGGACCGACGCGTGAAGCGTAACCGACCAATTTTTGGGTGCGCGCGAGATGAGCACGGTCCGCAGTAATACGGGCGGCGCTTTGCTGTCCTAGTGCACGGCATTCTGCCCGAACGCTGTTAGAATCACTGGTATGAACCGCCTATTTCCAGGCATTTTCTTTGGTCGGAAACGTGGGAAAGCGCCGAAAAATAGAAACAATAACAGAGTTCTAATTACACTGTTTCGCGATGCCTACTTTTTGGCACCTGATTTTGCATGTTGCTTGCGACGTTAAGGAAATGTGTCCAGAACAAGGCATCGATGTGTAATTAATTGGGCGAAAAGTGTTCAGCATCATTTAGACGAACATTTTTACTAACTGGAGTTGCTAGGAATTTCGAGCCATTTTTAAGTTCTGAGACCCGCGCGGTATCCGCGCGAGGCGATGTCTTAACTCCGGCGACAGTGAACTAGTTCTAAGAATTTTTAAGGAAAGCAAATGCCGTTATCACCACTTGAGCAATCAATTTTTGACGCAGTCTACGGTGGGGGTGCGCTATCGGTGGCCCCGACGTCTGGCGCGGACATTATAGCTGGGACCGAAGGTATCGACATTGTTTACCTGCTTGGCGGCAATGATATTTTTGCGGGCGGCGCCGGCTACGACAAGATATTTGGTGGCACAGGTAACGATCGCATGTTTGGCGAAGATGGAAATGATGCGCTTTTTGGTGGCTCAGGGTTGGATTTCCTTGCGGGCGGCAACGGCAAAGATAGCATTCGTGGCGGTGCCGATAACGATCGCAT
>CAJXTP010000341.1 GCA_913061335.1 uncultured Loktanella sp. | reverse complement strand
GGTGCGCATAAACGCGCACCCTACGGATGATCTCGATGATATGATGAATATGGCCATGCGTCGGGGCTTTCGACGAACCCGTGTTTCACGGGGTTGATCCAACAATAATTTATATGTGCGGCGTAATCCGCATCATTTCGAATATGGTGTTCCCAAAAACGGCGCTGCCAAATGCCTTTCTCGCGGCGCGCAACATGGCTGGCACGGCGGGGCACCGCCTCCATCGCATGTGAAAACCGTGCCTTGATCACACTCCACCGCATCGCGAAATCGCGATCCCCTTCGGGCAAAGTCCAAACGCAATGCATGTGATCTGGCAAAACGACCCACGCATCAATCCCAAATGGCCGCTCGGCGCGGGTTTTGGCGACCGCACTCCGCAAAGCCTCGACCTCGCGCACCAAGAGGTCCGACGTCCTGTCGGCCAAGTTCACTGTGAAAAACACAGACGCTCCGTTCCGTTTTGGGCGGCGGTAGTTGGACATGCCGCACCATCAATGATGGCGGTTAACGCAATGTGAATGTAGGGTAGGGCAAATATCTACAAATCCGAAAGCCAATCCCATGATCCTATTCGGCATCGCCACCTGTCCCGACTGCAACCGCGCCCGCAAGACATTCGCCGAGGCGGGCATCGACATCACATTCCGCGACGTGCGCGCGGAACCGATGTCCGAACAAGAATGGGAAGTACTCTTGGCCGAATTCGGCGACAACCTTGTTGACCGCAAATCCCAGACCTTCCGCAATCTCAACGCATGGATGCGCGAAAGCGAGGCCGACGCGCAATTGGCCGACACACCCGCCCTCATGGCGCGCCCCGTCATCACCGACGGCACCCGCTACACGCTCGGATGGAACGACGACGCCAAAACCGTTTGGCTGTAAAACGGCATATGCGAAACTTATGCAAAACTTATACGAAACTTACACGCCTTTTGGAGGTTAATCTTGCCCGCCGTCCGGCGTCTGCGCAAAAGCTAACGACCAACAAAGGGGATTAAAATGCGATTTTTCGGCCTGAAATCATGTGACACCTGCCGCAAGGCGCAAAAACAAATTATCGCCACAAATCAACCTCTTACGGTCATAGACGTGCGCGCAGACGGTGTATCAAACGCCGATCTGACCCAGATTATCGCGCAATTCGGCGACAAAGCCATCAACCGCGCCTCCACCACATGGCGCGGGCTTTCTGACGCCGAAAAACAAGGCGATCCGGCCACATTATTATCCATTAATCCCACCCTAATGAAGCGCCCTGTCATTGAAAAAAATGGCGTCTGGACCCTCGGTTGGAAACCCGATGTCGCGGCCCAAGTCCTTGATATTTAGCCCAAACAAACCTACGTAAACCAAGAATTAAGGAGAAACAAAATGCGCAACGCAGCAATGGTCCTCGGCCTCATCGCAGGCCTCATGGGCATCTTTGTCGGCCTTTTTGGATTCGGATATTCCGAACTCGCCGCCGCCCGTCCCGAAGTAAATCAGCTTTTCAGCCTAGAAAACCCAAGCCTAATTCGCTTCGCCAGTTTCGTCGGACCACTCCTCGCCATCGCCGGCGGCGCCATGGCAAAGTCGCGCGCGCTCTGGGGCGGAGCACTGATGCTTGTGGCCGCACTGCTGTTCTACACAGCATTTGGGTTCAACGTGGGCACCATGTTCCCCATCGGCTTTGCCGCGTTGGGCGGTTTACTGGGCGTCGCCGCCGGAAAACCGGATGAACCTAAGGCGCATTTCTAAAGAATCGGTCCAGCGCCAATGGGCCAGCCCCTTTGAAAACCAAGATCAGCAGCGCCAATATCCAAAACGCGCGCTGATCCGCAATCAATTCGCCGGACGCGCGGTTAAACCAAGCCCCCAATTCGGCGCCGTGGCCAAACAAGTCGGTCAGCGATTGCACAACGATAAATCCGATCATTGCGATGGCTGACAGGCGGGTCAAAAGCCCCACAACGATCAGCAGTGGTAAGACGAATTCTGCAATTGTTCCGCCGGTCACAACGGCCCAATGAAAGACGTTGAGCTGCGAGGTGTCATAGCCGGTTGCCTCAAACGCTTTCGGAAAAATTTGTGCGTAAGCGCCTGATCTTGGTGCTAAAAACCCAAAAAACCCATCACCCAATTTGGTCATGCCGGAGTTCCAGAAATACAGCAGCAGCACACCTGCAAACGTCAGGCGCGAGAGGGTCGGCATGAGGGCGTCGCCGATAGGGTCAAGATGGTCGGTCAGACGGCGGTAGAATGCAAACATGGGGTGGCCTTTCAATTGAGGGACGTCACAGCGCTTTGGCCCAACAAAAGGCCAAGCGTTGTACCGAGGTCGAGATCGTTTCCAGCTGCCGACATCGCGACGCCCAATGGATCACTTTTGTCCAAGGCGGTGATGCAGGCGGCGCTGGCAGGGGAAATCAAGTGTTGGATCGGGTCAAATGCAGGGCGCGTGATGAGCAAGCATTCAGGTTGCATCGCGGCCTTTGGGGCGTCTGGCACCGTGTTGGCGCGGTAGATGCTGAAGATCGGATATTGGGACGTGATGACAGTTGTGGCGGGGGCCAACGTTAGCCTCGCACCCATCAACTTATCCGGTGCAAGCGCGCCCAGCGTTGCCGCGTCAATCGGGTCTGCGTCACCTGCGTGGTAGGCGTGACGCATCGCCAGTTCTAAAGTGGCCATGTCGGGCAGGTAGGGCAAAGATTTGGCGGGTTCGAACCGGCGCAAAAACTTGGGCATCATATCACCGTAGAACATCATCAACGGAGATGTGGGTGGATGTTTGCGCAGGTAAACCCCTG
>CAJXTP010000340.1 GCA_913061335.1 uncultured Loktanella sp. | reverse complement strand
GAGAGGTCTCGTGGGCTCGGAGATGTGTATAAGAGACAGCACCGAGATCACGACTAGGATAAGCAGCCCATATAGACTGACTTCGCCCACGGTTTCTGCGAGGTCGTTCAATACGGTTTCCGTTCCCAACCCGCGCATATCTGCATCGATTGTGTCATGAACCAGAATTGAGAGCATGGCGAAAATGCCTGCCCATTTGTGCAAGACATAGACGCGATCAAGCCCCCCAAAAACTGACTCGATCCCTGCGACACGCGTCGCCAGAATTTGCCCCCATGCCATGAGGATCAACGCCATCATTCCTATATATTGAGAAAAAAGAGCCCCTTTGTCGGCAATATCAGGAAGGATCGAGAGCAGATAAGCAGGGAAAAGTGATGTTGCGACTACGACGGCGATGCCAATGGGGTTCATGTTGCGTCCTTAGATCTTTGTAGCGCCGGAGGCGTCTACCAGATTGTCGGCCAGTAAGTCGTCCAAAAAGATGCTTAATAGTCGCAAACGGCCAGCAACATCAGCTTTTCGATAGACCGAGGCGCATTGAGCTTTGATCGTACCTTGTTTGGTGTCCCGAAGGTTTGCCATTTCGGCGATGGAAAACCCTTTGATTGCTAAAATAGCGACGTCTCGTTCAGCACTGGTGAGTGACCAGTCACGAAAGCGCTCTTCCAGGACTTCGGTAAAGGCCCCAGAATCAACCTTGATCTGACCATCCAGTTTGCTCTGACGTCTTAGCATTTTCATCAATTCATTTGCGATGAAGAACAGGCTCAAGAACAGCGCGAAGGTCACAGCTGCTTCGGTCGGCTCACTTTCTGCCAGCCAATTGAAACGTGACGGCCAAAATATGTGCCAAAAAACATCCATTACAAAATAGGCACAGCACGCCGCCTGTAAGACAAAAAGGCTGGCCAAAACAAAGGTGCGGTTCATAGGGCGTCTTTCATAGCAAGGTGGAGCGCCCCTGCCTTTTTGCAGGAACACTCCGAGGATTCGTTAGCCGTGGTCAGAATCGTCTTCGTCACCCAACTCAACTTCAAGGACGGTACCATCCTGCGGTGAGATTTCAATTTCATACGCAATTCCATCCAATGTTGCGTCGCCTTCGGTCTCGAACCCCGTGATAACATATCCTTGGGCTGTAAGTGATGCGCTGATCGCGGCTTCAGTGGTGCCGAGGCTATCAACTGGGTTCACTTGAGCGAGGGCAAAACCCGGCAAAATAGGAGCTGCAAGAAGCGTAGTTTTGTTGAATTTGATCATGTTGTTTTCCTAACAATGGTTTGTACACCGCATTGGTGCGGTTCCAATGATTTGAGCAGGCCAATACCATTTAAAAATTGGACTTTTGGATTAGGCGGGGTGGCTTAGGCCGAAAGTTTACGGAGATACGGCCAGCCTTTGGCATCAATTCCCGAGGCTGGTCCATTTGGCCGCTCAAAGAATAGGAGACATTCGTGCATCGTGCTGCATCGGTCATTGTGGCCTCAGAGCCGCCTAATGCTAGTGCAGCAACGCGGTTTAATGAGTGCCTCTTGAACCCGCCGTTCGTCAAATCTGGGAATCTGTTGCTTTTCAGCCTGTTGTCGGTTTTCGCGGGCGTTGACGTTTTGGGTGCAGTCATAGCAATATTTAGGCGTAATGGCGGCAGAGAGTCCATATTACCGAGTTTCTGCAATGCAGCGAATATCCGGTTTGAAGAAGAATGGCGGCCATGAATCGCCGCCCTTCGCACGCACACCCCAATGGGCTGTATTTTGGTGAATATCTTGTTCGAGAATGCTACGCTGGGTATTGCGCGGGCCGTCCTGTCACATAGCTGTAGGAACTACCTACTAATTGAAGGGTGACACCCAAATCGGCTTCCGTGACGGGAGCGTAAATCATAACAAAGCTTCACACTAAGGCCTCCCATGTACCAAATGATTCTGCCGACGCACACATGCAAGCAACGGCAATTTACCACTCAAAGAAGGAGATCCCTCTCTCCTGACTTGCGTCTATTGTCCCGCTCTTGTGGTCGAACGCGGCAATGATCGTGTTACCTGCCACATCCTCAAATCTGTGACGGACAGCCAGGCGCGTTGGTATAGCGTCGCCTTCAATTGTAAATTGTGCCGTGCGGCCATCTCTGTCCAGGACCCAGTTCCCGTCTACAGCGATGTTATCTTCGGTTATCAGTACCGCATGTGCTGAAAGAGAATAGATGTCGATTGGCCGGTCAAACAGGATCGACAGAACCCTGTTTTCGAATGTAATCTGCCAATCTCGCGGTGCCATTGGGCTGCGAATTTCAGGAAATGCCTTAAACGCATGGTCAAACTGAGTGTCGAGCGCTTCACCCGCCAAACTGACCCAACCTGGAAGAACACTCAAAACATATTCGTCCCCGGCAACAAATGCGCGCCCCATTTCACTATTCGCCGACAGTCCGGTTTTCACGCGCCCAGGATCAACCACTAAGGTTAGCCGCCTGTGATTGTCAGACCAAAGTTCGTAGAAGTTGTCAAAGAACACCTGGGCCACGTCCTCGCCTGTGTCTTGGCGCCGCAAGACGACGTGATCAGAGACCACACCTTCGCGCATCGGTTCATTAAAGGTGATGTGAAATCGGAGAATATTCTCAGGCAAATCTGGGGCCGTCGGCTGAACGCCGACGACCAAAGGTTCTGCCAGTGAAGCATTTGCCCAAAACAGGGCAAGCACCGCCATGGTCAGTACATGTTTCATGATCCGCTTACATCTTCCCAGTTCCTGTCTCTTATACACATCTGACGCTGCCGACGAATAGAGAGGTGTAG
>CAJXTP010000339.1 GCA_913061335.1 uncultured Loktanella sp. | reverse complement strand
CGTGGGCTCGCTTGGGCGCGGCAGGTCATTGGGCGCAAGGGGCATGATCGCACTGGCCTGCCTGATTGTATTGGTCCCCTCGACTGCGAGATCGGCAAGGCGGTACGCACCTTGGCGGCTGATCATGTCAAAGCCGACTGGGCCGGTGATATCAACGATCAGATCGGCGCGCTGCGCGGGTGCCAAAACGAGGTTCGACAACACACGCGGCGCAGCCAAAGGCATGCCGTCAAGCGCAACCAGTTGTCCGCTAACACCGTTTACCGCCACTGGAAAAATGCGATTTGTCGCGGCGTTGATCAGGCGGAACCTGACGCGATCTCCCATCTGCACTTGCGCCTTGGACAAAAAGGCGCGGGCGAAATTGCCCATGTATCCACCATGAGAAACGCTCTGCATATTTGTGTAGTCTTCGGTAAGGCTTCCGTTTTCTTGCACCTGCCAATCCGACATTAAGACCGTGATATCATGGTCCACATCTGGCGGTGTGTCGCCTTCGACAATCAGCGCGCCCATCATCCCGCGTGCGACTTGTTCATGCGAAATGTAATGCGAGTGATACCAATATGTGCCTGCATCAGGTGGCACGAAGCTATAGGTTTGGGTGTCGCCCGGATTGATAATCTCTTGCGTAAGCATCGGAACACCGTCCATCCGGTTTTCCAACCGAATACCGTGCCAGTGCACTGCGGTGCCTTCCTCAAGCCCATTTTCGACGTCGATTGCGATACGCTTACCGCGCGGCACACGCAGTTCTGGCCCCGGCATAGACCCGTTGAAGCCAAGCATCGATGTAGCCCCACCGTCTGGCAATATTTGCTGCGTCACCGCTTGCGCCCGCAAACGCAGGCCAGATTGCCCTGCCAAGGTCGAAACAGGCAAAATTGCAATGGCAGATGCGGACACCAGAAAGTCTCGTCGGTTCATGGTAAGCCTCATGTTGATTTTCCACAGGGCTACACCCTCCAGTAGGTGGAGGGTCAAACGAATAACGTTATGGATTGGCGAAAATCCTGAGAGGCTGTCGAATCGACGAAGTTGTGGCAACGCCTGAGCGATCAAGGCTATCACCTTGTTCGCCCAGCCAGCGTTGGTCGGCTATTCTGCCACTTAGCCCAAGACGGTCTTCACGGCGTCGACAGTGGCAGCAACCACGGTATCGACTTCGGCTTTTGTGATACAGAACGGTGGCGCGAAACCGATGATGTCACCCTGCGGCATCGCACGCGCGATCACGCCCCGTTCCAACATAGCGGCTGATACCATCGGCCCGATTTTGCGGCTTGGGTCAAAGAACTTGTTGGTTGCTTTGTCTTCCACAAATTCGACCGCGCACAGCAATCCTTCGCCGCGCACATCACCGACATTGGTGTGATCACCAAGCGCGTCTTTCATTGTCGCGTTCAGATAGGCACCGACAATTTTAGCATTTTCGATCAGGTTCAGATCGTCAATCAGCTTCAGGTTTGCCACCCCAGCGGCCGCACAAATCGGATGGGCGGAATAGGTCCAGCCATGCCCAATCGGGCCGTTTTCATCGGTCCCTTGTTCCAGCACCTTCCAAACACGGTCAGAAATTATCGATCCTGAAAGCGGCGCATAGGCGGATGTAAGCCCCTTAGCGATGGTGATGAAATCAGGCGTCATGCCATAGTGATCGGCGCCAAACATCGACCCCAAACGGCCAAATCCGGTGACAACCTCATCGGCGACCAACAAGATGTCATGGCGATCCAACACCGCTTGGATCGCCGGCCAATAACCCGCAGGAGGAGGCACGATGCCGCCAGTGCCCAAGACCGGCTCACCGATAAACGCGGCGATGTTGTCTGCGCCCTCAGCCATGATCAACGCTTCAAGTTCCGCCGCACAATGGGCCGAGAATTGTTCCTCGGTCTGACTACGATCTTCACGGCGAAAATAATAAGGTGCGTCGGTGTGGATCACATTGTTCAACGGCAAATCGAACTTATTGTGGAACAGCGACAAGCCCGTAAGCGACCCCGTCATCAGGCCCGACCCATGGTACCCGCGCCAGCGCGAAATGATTTTTTTCTTTTCTGGCCGCCCAAGGTTGTTGTTGTAATACCAAATTAATTTGATGTTTGTCTCGTTTGCGTCAGACCCCGAAAGCCCAAAATATACCTTGGACATATGCGCAGGGGCGCGGTCCATAATCATCTTGGACAGCGTAATCGACGCCTCCGTGCCGTGACCTACATAGGAATGATAATAAGCCAACTTATGGGCTTGCTCGGAAATTGCGTTGGCGACTTCTGTGCGCCCATAGCCTGCGTTCACACAGTAAAGCCCCGCGAATGCGTCTAGTAATTTGGTCCCGTCACGATCCTCAATATGCACGCCGGACGCGGTCGAAATAATCCGCGTTGGTGTTTCCCCTCGGGCATGCTGCGCAAGATGCGTGGACGGGTGAAAGAAATTTTCGCGGTCCCATTGGGCGAGTTCGTCATCATTGCGGATCATAATTTAGGCTTTCTGTATAAGACGTTAGTCTGTGATTTCAGTGGCAAGGACGGCAAGACAATCACCCGATTGTACCAATCCGGGGTGATGGCGGGCGATCAGCACACCGTCCATGAGCGCGTAAAAACTGCGGGGTGGGATGCCAGTGTGATGGGCGTCCCAAATGCGGGCGATCAGATCGCCTTTGGCGACGGTCTGTCCAAGGGTCACAGCAAAATCGACAAGCCCGTTATGGTTGGTAAAATGAAAGCAACCGTCGTCGTCTTGGGACATCATGCGCGATGGCCGATGGGTAAGATCGCCGCGTAGAATACCCGCATGAATAAGTAGATTGCGCACCCCCTTAC
>CAJXTP010000338.1 GCA_913061335.1 uncultured Loktanella sp. | reverse complement strand
CCGTGGAACGCATGCCGAGATGAGCATGCAGGCAGAATTGCTGAAGGAGGCCCTTGGAAAAAAGTGATCCGGCCAGCCCTGCGTCGGAGTCTGGCCAAGAAAGCGGTGGCGCGCCGTGGGGTCAGCATTGCGCTGGCCTGCCGCACCTTTGATGTCAGTGAGACCTGCTATCGTTACAGCCCGCTCTTGAGCGACGAGAACGAAGAGATTGCGGATCTGCTGGTTGGGCTGACCGAGGCCCGGAAGACTTGGGGGTTTGGGCTATATTTCCTGCATCTGCGCAATGTGCAGGGCCATCCGTAGCCTTAATCGGATCATTGAATGGCGGGGGAAACCAGGAACCATTCGGATTGATAATGGGCCGGAGTATATCAGTGGTACGCTGCTGGAATGGGCTGAGAAACAAGGTATTACCATCCAGCACTCCAACCCGAAAAGCCGCAACAGAACGCTTACATCGAGCGCTATAACCGCACGGTCAGGCATGAATGGTTGGACCAAAACATCATTGAAAACCGCGAGGAGGCACAGGACTTCGCCACACAATGGCTATGGACTGACAACAATGACCGCCCGAATATGGGCATCGGCGGCATAACACCCGCCCAGAAACTAAAAATGGCCGCGTAAGTTCTACAGCAGCACCCGTTAAAAATGAGGGGATTACCTATAGTACGGTGTGTTATCTTGGTGTCGAACTGGAAGACGCCTTGGCTATCTCAGAGGCAATTGAAATCTGACACTTCGGGCCGCAAACAAAGGCGGCCCATACTGGGCAATCTTTCACCCTCAGCGATACACTGTACCGCCCGCCGAACCGGGCTTTCACAACAATTGCAAACGTTGTGATGGCTGACCTCACTCAACGCCAATAAAGCAACCAAAAATCATTCAAGACCGAAAGGCCGCTAGCGTCAAAAAAGATCAGCTTTTGTCAGCAATCTGAGAGGCACTGTGTGGTGCCTCATCTCTTGATTTGAATTGCTCTGAACCTAAGCAGCGTTCGTTAGATACTCTTGCTCTGCTTCCATGATCTTGATCTTGCGTGGATGCCATTCGCCTGTTTCTACGTAGTGTTTCAATTCTTCAACACCGCGTAGAAAGCCGGGGTTCAGCATGCCCTTTGTACCGGGGATAAACTTCGCAATAAGTTTCCGCCGCGGCTCTCCATCCCAGACGATCCGGCAGGTCGTTGCTGTAATTGGTTCAATCCACGCTTTCACGCTGTAACCAATCAATGGGTTCACAAACGGTGTGTTCATCAGTGTGACGTCGACCGCCAGAAATTTCGTAGCATCGTCGTAATCCACAAGCACTTCATGCTGATAAATCCCGTTTTGCTTTGACATCAAGTAAGAGTTGCGACCAATTGCCGGTGCTCCGCTTACCTGCGTTCCTTTGCTAATCGGCTCAGCACGCACGATCGCTGCCATCCAATTTTGAACATTCACAAAATCACGGCCAAAAATTTCCCATGTATCCTCCGCAGATGCGTTAATTTCCAAAATGGTCTTTGTCATTTCTATTCTCCGGTTTCGGGCGGCACATCGCCATGCCCGTTCAATCATTCGATGTGATAGAAATACGCTTCTGGAGAAAAACCTAAATGGGTAAATATTGACCATAGTGTTACGCTAGAGTAACAAAAGATATGAAACCGTCTGACTGGGAATACCTGCCATTCTTCTTGGCCGTCGCACGTGCAGGCAATCTACGCGCAGGCGCTGCCTTGCTAAATGCAAACTACGGCACCGTGAACCGTAATATTCAAGCGCTTGAGGCGAGCTATGGCGTAGGCCTGTTTAATCGCTCGCGTAAAGGTTTTGAGCTGACCGATGCGGGCGAAAGCCTTGTCCCCATCGCGGAAGAACTGGAACGCACTGTTATCTCTGCGCGCCGCCAAATCGAAGGGCGCGACAAAACCGAAACTGGCACAATCCGGTTTTCTGTCACACCCACCCTGGCCTATGACATCGTCGCGCCGATCATAGGATCGTTTCACGCAAAATACCCAGACATCCAAGTTGAAATGCGCATTACGTCCGAGATTGAATCGATCAATCGCGCTGAGACTGACATTTCTCTACGTGCCGCGATGGATGTCACCGACGACGTGGTAGCCCGAAAACTCTACGCGATAGCTAACGGTATTTTTGCCAGTAAACGCTACGTCACAGACGTCTTCCCGCAGGCGGGTCCACTTGGTGACGGGTTGGACTGGATCGGCTTTCCGGGCACTGCTGACCTGGCCGCTTGGCTAGCTAAAACACAGTTCCCACATGCGAGCATACGCCATTCAGTAGGTGACGGACCGATGCGCATCGCGATGTTGCGTCAGCACTGCGGTATGTCGGAGCTCCCTGTGATCTTCGGGAAAATCCACCCAGATCTGGTGCAGGTCCCGGGGACCGAGATAAAACTTGGCCCGTCGCTTTGGATACTTCTCCACACGGACCTGCGCCGAACGGTGCGCGTGCGACGCTTTGTTGATCACCTTTCGGAAGGGTTGCTCGCGCTTAAATCAAACTTCCAGGTGGGCGAGATTTAGAGAAAGGGCACGCGCCCCAGCCAACTACGTATAGGTAACGCTGACGATGAATTTGAGCTTCAGAATGCGACTGGCCAAATTCGTTTCATCAAAGGCTCGCACAGGGTTATGAACTCCTTTCACACAACTTGCTTGGTCGATGCTAAAGTCAGCTAACTGTCTTGGCGCTAAGAATTTCGCGGGTGCAGCGAAGGTCCGGTTTCCCGTCATTGCGGACATTCGCTGCGCCCGCAAAATCCGATGATGGGCGAACTCACAGTGTGCGGACTTTGCGGACCTTGTACC
>CAJXTP010000337.1 GCA_913061335.1 uncultured Loktanella sp. | reverse complement strand
ACGAGATGTAGAGAGGTCTCGTGGGCTCGGAGATGTGTATAAGAGACAGAGCTTCGCCTGATCAGCATCAATAAAGTAGTGGTTGGGTCCGACGTTTAACGTGGCAGCCCCGCCCGGCAGAGTGATTTGGCCTTGCTGAAAATTGAATATATTGCTCTCTTCCTGATATTCAGGCGACAAATCGTTATAAACTTCGGGGAAAAATTCGGAGAGCGTTTCTGCTTGAGAAGCACTCACAATTGACGCCAAATAAAGCGTCGCACCAATTAATGTCTTCAACTGAAAGCTCCTAAGGAAAGACTGCGATATGAAATTATGAGCAGTCTATCCTTAAGAAACTGGTTCAATCAACCCTAGAGAGAGGCGTCCAGCGCTTCGATTATCACATCGCCCATCTGGGATGTCGACAATGGCGTGCCGCCCTCTGGCCCCATCAGGTCACCAGTGCGGGCACCGTTGGCCAGCACTGTTTCAATCGCGGCCTCAAGGCGTGTTGCCTCGTCGCCTTGGTCAAACGAATAACGCAAAGCCATCGCGAACGACAAGATGCAGGCAATCGGGTTCGCCTTTTCTTGGCCGGTGATGTCAGGTGCGGACCCGTGAACTGGCTCGTACATTGCCTTTGGACGGCCGTTGGCCATCGGTGATCCGAGCGACGCAGATGGCAGCATGCCAAGGGAACCGGTCAGCATGGCAGCACAGTCGGACAGAATGTCACCAAACAGGTTGTCAGTATAAATGACGTCAAACTGCTTTGGCGCGCGCACCAACTGCATTGCGCCATTGTCGGCATACATGTGCGACAGTTCAACCTCTGGGTAATCAGCATGCACTTCAGTCACGACATCGCGCCACAAGATGCCCGATTCCATGACGTTGGCCTTTTCCATGGAGCAAAGTTTCTTGCTGCGCTTCATGGCCATCTCGAACGCCGCACGTGCGCCGCGCTCAATCTCGGCTTCGGTGTAGCGTTGGGTGTTGATGCCGACGCGCATGTTGTCTTCAATATGAATGCCGCGTGGTTCGCCAAAGTAAACGCCAGACGTCAGTTCGCGCACGATCATGATGTCGAGGCCAGTCACCAATTCCTTTTTCAGCGACGAAAAGTCGGCCAGCGCGTCGAAACACTGCGCCGGGCGCAAATTAGCAAAGAGGTCCATTTCTTTGCGCAGGCGCAGCAGGCCACGCTCTGGCTTAACCGAAAAGTCCAAATCGTCATACGCAGGACCGCCGACAGCACCGAGCAGAACCGCGTCTACCTCTTGTGCTTTTGCCATCGTGTCATCGTGCAAAGGGACGCCGTGCTTGTCATAAGCTGCACCACCGACAAGGTCTTCGGACACGTCAAACGCCATATCGCGATTGTCACCGAACCATCCGATGATCCGTTTGACCTGATCCATAACTTCGGGGCCGATGCCGTCACCGGCGAGGATCAATAGGGATGGGTTCGACATGTGCTTATCCTTGGCTGAAAACTGTTGCCATTGCCCTAGCGGTTTGCGCCGTCAGGATCAAGATACCAAGGGCGCAACCTTACCGCCTGACATCGACCCAAACCAAACGATGCGGCCCAGCTGCCAGCCCATCATCGCCAAGCAATTTCGCATCTGGATCGTCCGGTGCCGGCCAAAATACGCCAGCATCACTTACCGTCCAGTCCATGCTTGGAAAGACATAGCTGACTCGCAAATTTCCTGGCGCGTAGTCTGGCCAATCTGCCGTATCAAGCGATGGGTCCCCAATGTGGTCGGGGTCGGCAGCGAATGCACCGCCTTCGCTGCGCGGTGCCGGGTCTTGTAAATCAGCACGGTTCAAAAAGGCGCCCATCGCATCGCGCAGGCCATTGCCGTCTACCGGATCAAGGTTCGCGTTTCCCAGCACGATAAATGATGCAGGCGGGTCATTTGCCAATCGATTTTCCCACATCAACAATTCATCACGATTGCGCAGACCGTTTCGATCCTCTGGCCCGTCAAATACCGGAGGGGTCGCTGACCAAGCGAGTAAATGAAATGTCTCTGCGCCCGTCGGAGTAATCGGCACGATCCAATGTCCGCTGGTGGAAAGTCGTTGGATGTCCTGCGCTTGCTGAGTTGGAAATGGCGCACCGTCGGCAACTGGTAAGGTCCCGCCCGCGACATCATGCCAAAGTATATCCGACAAGTTTTCCACATTATTTTCATCGATGGGAAAACGGGATAGAATAGCCATGCCACCATCCCCGTTGAACCGGCCATACCCTTGGGCATCGCGCGCTTCACCTGTACGTCCATCGCCGTCCATATCTAAACCCGTCGGCAGGCCCGTATTCGGGCGGGCAGCAAAAGTATGGTCGTACGTTACCCCCCCAGCAGCAAGAGATTGCACAAACGCAGAAAGCGCCATTCCATCAAGGTCATAGTCGAAGTCGGTGAGAAGAAGTACGTCTGGGGCGACGGTCGTGATCACAGCAATTATCGATGCGAGTTGGTCATCATTGCCTTTCCGAAGATCGCGCAAAAGCAACCCGGGTCCGTCCCGGCTTAACGGGGCGGCGAAAGTTGCAATACGGTAAGTATCCGCAGACGCATAGGGCGTCCAAAGAAGGATCAGACAGGCAACAAACCATCTGCTGCGGCCTTGGCGTAAGCACGTTTGCGTTGCACATGAATCATCTGCGCCACACGGTTGAGCGCCACGCCACGCATCAACAAACTTGCTGGCAAGAACGCCCATGCGGCCACCGCCCAAATTAAGATCTGTGGATCGTTCAGTGAAAGCGGGTTGATGAACGTCGCCGACAACTTGAGGATCGCAGGCACAAAGAATGGCAGCAAGAACCCTAAGATCAGGTTAATTTCTGTCTCTTATACACATCTGACGCTGCCGACG
>CAJXTP010000336.1 GCA_913061335.1 uncultured Loktanella sp. | reverse complement strand
TCTCTATTCGTCGGCAGCGTCAGATGTGTATAAGAGACAGGTTCGGTATGAAGCATATAATTCAGAGCCTAGGTGCGACCAAAGCACGGCTTACGATACTTTGGCTTGTATGAGGACTTTTTTGACGCTTAGATAGTAATTGGAGACGATTGTTTTTGAAGTTATTTATTCAACTTCTAAATCAATATTTATGAAAGAAAATTTTTGACAGTTGATTTAGATGCAAGTGCGATAACAGTTTTGCAAACCCTTGAATTGCTGGACGGAGAGTACAAGGGTTTTGCCGACGGCATCGCGGACGGTAGGTATGCGTTTTGGCTGGGCTCCGGAATTTCTAGGTCTCGCTTTCCAATGCTTGGCGATCTTGTAGTAGATGTGTTGGAGTTCCTTCGAGGAAGATTAACAACTGGCAATTCTGACTGCGTATACCTTCGAGCGTTAGAGCGAGCTTTTCAAATCGCGCTTTTGAGTCCTGCTGAAAAGCAACAGATCGACTATTCAGTCTGTGCAAGTTCTTGGCCGATAATAGGTCAGCTAAAGGATAGATTGGCCAACTGACCTGAGCCCCAAGTCTCCTCCAGCTTTACGTGGAGTCCTTGGAGTTAAATCTTTGACCTCAAGCGGCCATCTTGTCCATGATCCTTCTTTGCAAGAATTCCATCGGTGTCAGGTTTCCCAATGCTGAGTGTGGTCTGCGCCAATTGTAGTCCTCCTGCCATTCTTCCAGCGTATGACGGGCGTCGGCCAGCGTGCCGAAGAGCGTTTCATTGAGGCATTCATCTCGCAGCTTGCCGTTAAAGCTTTCAATGAAGCCGTTCTGTTGGGGTTTTCCCGGTGCGATATAGTGCCAATCAACGTCAGTCTCCTGAACCCATTTAAGGATCGCCATGCTGGTGAACTCGGTTCCGTTGTCTGAAACTATTGTCTTTGGCATGCCTCGTTCAGCGATTACCTTGTCCAGCTCACGCGCAACCCGCTGACCGGACAACGATGTGTCCGCAACAAGAACTAAGTTCTCGCGACTGAAGTCATCAACGACTGCCAAAATGCGGAACCTGCGACCGTCTGTCAGGGCGTCAGATACAAAATCCAAGCTCCAGCGTTGGTTCGGGCCGTCAGGCAGCACCATTGGCTTTCGCGTGCCCAAAGCACGTTTCCTGCCACCTCTGCGGCGTACCTGCAGCTTCTCTTCACGGTAGATACGCCTTACCTTCTTGTGGTTCACCTCGAAGCCCTCTCGCGCAATCATCACGTGTATGCGGCGACAACCAAACCGACGCCGTTCTCTGGACACCCGCTTGATCGCATCGCGTAGATCAGTGTCATCGCCACGACGCGACAGATACCGCACCGTTGATCGATCAATCTGCAGTACATCACACGCCCGCCGCTGGCTCACACCGTGCGTCTCACACAGGTGAACCACAGCATTCCGCTTTGCCACGGGCGTCACCACTTTTTTGAATTGATGTCTCGCAACATCGCATTGTCCAACATCTGTTCGGCCAGCAACTTCTTCAACTTGCCATTCTCATCCTCCAAAGCGCGCAATCGCTTCGCGTCAGAAGGTTCCATTCCGCCATACTTCGATTTGTATTTGTAGAACGTCGCAGAACTGATCCCGTGCCGCCGACAAACGTCAGCGGTCTTCTCACCAGATTCCTGTTCCTTGATAATTGCTATGATCTGTTCGTCCGTAAATCGTGCCTTCATTTGTCCGTCCTTTTGTTGGGCGGACTCTACACAAATTTGGAGGAGTTTTAGGGGCGCAGGTCAGATTCCATTGAGGTTTAACGAAGCCGACCCCCCTGACCCCGGAAGGATTAACGAGGTTGTGGATTTGTAGGAAAGCGGGGTGGTTTTGAGATACCCCGTTATCGGAGCCCAGATTAATGTGCCGCCCAAAATCGCAAACGCGACGTAGCGCGGCAACCGCCCAAGGTCACTAAGTCCACCACCTACAAGCGCGCGGCGCACAAAGCTTCGGCGTGGTTTTGCAGATTGGGTGATGCTCAACGTGTCTGCGGTCTGTGATGTCATCGGGTGGCTCCTTTACCGATGACTATAGGTTTCTGGTAGCAGCGACGCATCCACGCGAAGAGGCAGGAGCCAGTGGTAAACGGATCATCTGGCTACCCAATAGGGTAGGTCAAAATAGGCCTGAATCTCGGGCCGTGAGCGCGGCTTGGGTACGATTCGTTGCACCAATTTTACGGTACAGCGTTTTAACATGTAGTTTGACGGTCGGTTCTTTGATGTCGAGGTCACGTGCAATTTCTTTGTTCGATTTGCCTTCAGTTAACCCGCGCAGCACCTGCAATTCGCGCCCTGTCAGCTTATCAGCAAGTGCGTTTGGTTTTTCTTCTTCAAGGGCGGTCATAAAGTCGATCGGTGCGTATTGCTCACCCATCGCCATGAAGCGGACAGCATTCACGAGTGATTTGGCTGGTAATGACTTTGGGATAAAGCCTGCTGCCCCAGCCTCAAGTGCATCTTCAGCGATCTTTTTCGTTGCTTCGCCAGAGATAAGAGCGACGCGTTGACCATCTCCATAAGCAAGGGCCCTTTTTAGCCCTTCAAGTTTGTTCATGCCCGGCATGTTGTAGTCCAGCAGAATGAGATCAAAGGGACCGTCTGATTTCATCAGCGCACATGCCGCATCGTAGGTGCCTGCAGTCGCTGTCTCGATCCCTCCTTCATTTTCAAGAAACATCACAAGCGTGTCTCTTAAAAGATCGTGGTCATCGGCAATAAGTACTCTCATGGTTACGTTCCCTACTCAACTGCGACCACTCTAGGTTGAAATTGTGTCCAATCAAAGACTGGTCTTGTCTCGCTTACGTTCCGGTCTCCCAACTCATTTATGCAGCCTTTCGTT
>CAJXTP010000335.1 GCA_913061335.1 uncultured Loktanella sp. | reverse complement strand
CCTGTGACCTGTTCGCATGAGCTGTCGTCTGCGCTGGGCGGACCGAAACGTGCGTTAACCGCTGTGTTGAACGCCCGTTTGATCGGGATGATCGACGGCTTAATCGGTGCCTGTGAAGGCCATTTGGCCCATGTCGGCATTGATGCCCGCCTAATGGTTGTGCGCGGTGACGGTGCCTTGGTGTCCGCAGATGTTGCCCGCGAAAAGCCGATCGAGACGATTTTGTCTGGCCCTGCGGCGTCGATTGCTGGCGCGTCTTGGTTGACTGGCGAGCAAGATGCGTTGGTGTCTGATATTGGCGGGACGACCACAGATGTGTGTCTATTGCAGGCAGGACGGCCAAAAATTGACCCGCAAGGTGCGCGGGTTGGCCCATACCGCACCATGGTCGAGGCGGTTGCGATGCGCACCACTGGTCTTGGTGGCGACAGTGAAGTTCATGTTGTTGACGGCTTGGGCGGTGGCTTGCGGCTTGGGCCGCGCCGGTTGATGCCGATTGCGCTAGCAGCGCGCGATCATCCAGAACTGGTGCACCGCGTGCTGGACCGTTGTCTATCAAGCGACGTGCCGCCAGCTGATGGGGGCCAATTTGCGATACCGATTTTTACGGCCCTGCCAGAGGGATTGGACGCCCGTGAGACCGCTGTTGCCACCCGTCTGCTAAATGGTCCAATGCGTGCCAGCGAAGCCGCGACGACCCGCATGGAAAATCCTGCGCTGATGCGTCTTGTTACGCGCGGCATGGTGATGATTGCGGGTGTGACCCCGTCGGATGCATCGCATGCATTGGGGCGCGTTGATGTCTGGGATACCGGTGCCGCGACCAAGGCGCTGACGCTGTTTGCGCGCAGGCGCATTGGATCAGGTGATCGGCTGGCAGCGGGCCCCGAGGCGATGGCCCAGATGGTGATTGATCAGCTAACCAAGCAAACCGTTGATTGCCTGTTGCAGGCGGCTTTTGACGAAGACGGTTGGGCGCAGCCCGATGTGTTGGCCGCCCATCCGCTGACAATGGCCGGATTGAGCCAGCATAGTGGTGTCGTGCAGGTAGACTTGCGTCTTGGGGTGCCTGTGATCGGGCTTGGCGCGTCTGCCGCTGCTTATTACGGCGCTGTTGGTGAGCGGCTGAACACCCGTATGATATTGCCCAAACATGCAGGCGTTGCCAATGCGATTGGGGCAGTTGTCGGGCAGGTCGCAATGCGCGCAAGTGGTACGGTGACTAGTCCAGGGGCGGGATCATTTGCGGTTCATCTGCCTGAAGGTATCCGCCAGTTTTCGACCGCCGATGATGCGATGACCGCGCTAGAAGATGCCTTGCGCACCGAGGCGGGGGAAAGTGCCCGTGCTGCCGGTGTAGAAGAAATTCGGTTCACTGTGGCCCGTGATATCAGGCAGGTCGATATCGAAGGCCAACCGATGTTTATTGAAGCATCGGTTAAGGTCACTGCCCAAGGTCGCCCGCGTATTGCAGTTGGCTAGGATTACCTCACGTTTATGTCATGCCGATTGCGTGGCGCGGTCTGCTGGGCCACAAGGTGCCTAGTTCGAAAGGAACCCCATGCTCGATCGTTATGCTCGCCGTTTGATTGATCCGCCGCTGAATGCAGCTGGCCGGATGATTGCGGCGCGTGGGGTCAGTGCAGACGATGTGACGCTGATTGGCCTTTGTTTGGGTCTAATTTCGGCGGTTTGTATCGCGCTGGGTGCGCCGTTCTTGGCGTTGTTTCCGCTGCTTGCCAGCCGGATTGCAGATGGGCTTGATGGTGCTGTGGCGCGGGCGACGCGTGCGACCGATTTTGGTGGCTACCTCGATATTGCGGCAGATTTTTTGTTTTACGGCGCTATTCCAGCGGCGTTTGTGTTTGCTGAGCCGACTGCGAACGGGGCTGCGGGCGCGTTTTTGTTGATGGCGTTCTATTTCAACGGTACCAGCTTTTTAGGGTATGCAATTCTAGCCGAAAAGCATGGACATAAGACCGATGCGCAGGGCCAAAAGTCACTGTATTATTCCAACGGCATTCTGGAAGGGACCGAGACGATTGCGTTCTTTGTCCTGATTTGTCTGTTCCCCACCTATTTTGCGCCGCTGTCTTATGTGTTTGGCGCACTATGCTTTGCGACTGCTATCCTGCGCATTTACAGCGCTAAACAGACTTATACTGACTAAAGGACCACCTCGATGAAACATCTTGCTATTCTTGCTGCGCTTATCGCCCCCATGGCAGCGTTTGCAGACCCTAATCCGACCGATTGGGATGCCGTTAAGGCAGAGGCCAAAGGTCAAACCGTTTACTGGAATGCATGGGGTGGGTCGACCAGCACAAACGATTTCTTGGCATGGGTTGGATCGCGTGTGTCCGAGGATTACGGTGTCACGCTAGAGCATGTGAAGCTGACCAATACCGCCGATGCTGTCACCCGCGTTCTTGCTGAAAAGCAGGCAGGTGAAAACGATGATGGTGCCATCGATATGATCTGGATTAACGGCGCAAACTTTGCCGCTATGAAAGAGGCCGAGCTGTTGTTTGGCCCTTATGCAGAGCAGTTGCCGAATTGGTCGGTTGTGGATGTTGCCGGAAAAACTGTGCAGTCCGATTTCACGGTTCCGACCGATGGGTTTGAAAGCCCATGGGCTATGGCGCAGGTCGTGTTTGTGCATGACACTGCCGACATGCCTGACCGTGTTGGGTCCATGCAGGCGCTGCTGGAATGGGCGCAGGCGAACCCCGGTCGCTTTAGCTATCCGCAGCCACCGGATTTCTTGGGCACGACTTTCCTAAAGCAAGTTTTGGTTGATATATTGCCTGATGCCAGCGTTTTGTCCGCACCAGCGACGGATGAAAATTACGCTGAGGTTTCTGCGCCGCTTTGGGCCTATCTTGATGC
>CAJXTP010000334.1 GCA_913061335.1 uncultured Loktanella sp. | reverse complement strand
AATATCGGCACTGATTATGGGATGATCATGGCTGTGCTTGGCGGTGATGACGCTGGGGGCGGTGTGATCTGGGCGCCTCAGGTGATTGAGGATGCGGCTGATCATGGCTTGATATTGGGCGACAATGGCAAGCTGTATGACACCAAGGCAGGCCAGAGTTTGCCCGCTGGTGTGGTCCCGATGCCAGTGCTGAACAATGCTGAGCTGGCTGCGTATCCTGAGTTGGACGCAGTTGATGTCATTCCGGGATATATTGCCCGTTACAACGATATGATGGGCATGGCGGGCAAAAAGCCTGTGGTGGTTATTGGTGAAGATGGCATGCTGCGCGATAAGCCGGGTTTTGAAGTGAGCTTTGTCACCCGTGGGTCGGCGTCCGGCGATATGCACAGCCATGCAGTTCCGTCGGTATTGATGTCGATGCGCGGCCATTGGCGTGTGACGTGGGATGGTGGCGCTGCCACACTTGCCCCTGGTGATACGATGTCTGTGCCTGCGGATCTGATGCACAATGTTGTGCCCAGCATGACCGGCGAGGCATCACTGTTTCATGTGGTTGCGACGGCTGACGCTGCTGGATCAACTTGGAAGGGGTCCTAAGATGACGAAGATTTTGACCACCCATGTCGGGTCTTTGCCGCGCACCCAAGATGTTGTGGATTTCATATTTTCCCGCGAAAATGAGACCCCGTTTGAACAAGCGGATTTTGATGCTTGCATGACCAAGGCGGTGTCAGAAACCGTCGCCAAGCAGGTTGCCGCTGGCGTTGATATTGTCAGCGATGGTGAGACATCCAAGATTTCATATGCCACTTATGTCAAGGATCGCTACACCGGATTTGGCGGCGACAGCCCGCGCAATGCCCCTGCTGATTTGAAGCAGTTTCCGTCGTTCCTAAAGCGGTTGGCCGATGAAGGTGGTAGCCCGCAGTATGCCCGCCCGATGTGTGTGGGTGAGGTAAAGTCCAAGGGGCAGGGCGAGTTGGAAAAGGATATTTCCAACCTGAAGGCTGCGATGGCCACACACGGTGTTGATCGTGGTTTTATGAATGCTGCGTCCCCCGGTGTGATTTCGTTGTTTTTGCAGAACGATTATTACAAAACCCGCGAGGCGTATTTGGCCGCTTTGGCGGATGCAATGAAGGCTGAATACGAGACGATTGTTGCGTCTGGTTTGGACTTGCAGTTGGATTGCCCTGATTTGGCCCTGTCCCGTCATATGCTGTTTAACGAATTGTCCGATGATGAGTTTATCAAGATTGCGGCCAGCCATGTTGATGCATTGAACCATGCTTTGTCGGATATTCCTGCTGAAAAGGTCCGCGTGCATATTTGCTGGGGCAATTACGAGGGCCCGCATGTCTGCGACATCTCAATGGATAAGATGTTTAGCACGTTGATGTCGACCAAGGCGCAGTCGGTGTTGTTTGAAACATCCAACCCGCGCCACGGCCATGAATGGGCTGTGTTTCGCGACCGTAAGGCTGAAATTCCAGACAATAAGGTACTGATCCCCGGTGTTGTTGATACCACCACCAACTTTGTTGAGCATCCCGATTTGGTTGCTCAGCGGATTGATCGGTTCACTGATATCGTCGGTCGCGAGCGTGTGATTGCTGGCTCTGACTGTGGTTTTGGCACGTTTGCGGGGTACGGTGCTGTTGATCCTGATATCGCATATGCCAAGTTGGCGGCAATGGCCGAGGGTGCTGCGCGCGCCAAGTAGGGTTGGACCCCGCGCCGGTTCGGTCCATATGTGATTTGACCCGAACCGGAGGCTTTGATGCTGAACCCTGTGACCCCAGAATTTGAAGCGCAGCTGCGTGGCCTGCTGCCAGCGGCTGCGTTCAAAGACCCTGCGCCATATGTGACAGAGCCGCGCGGTCGCTGGCAGGGGCAGGGGTTTGTTGTGGCCCCTAGCGACACTGCCGAGGTTGCATTGGTGGTTAAGGCGTGTGCTGACGCCCGTGTCGGGATCGTTCCATATAGTGGTGGCACTGGTTTGGTTGGCGGTCAGGTGATGCCCGATGGCCCTGCGCCTGTTGTTCTGACCTTAGATCGTATGACCCGTATTCGTGACGTGTACCCGTCTGAGAACGTGTTGGTATGTGATGCGGGGGTGATTTTGGCCGATGTGCAAAAGGCCGCTGATGATGTGGGCCGCATGTTTGCTTTGTCGCTGGCGTCTGAGGGGTCTGCGCGGATTGGCGGGCTGTTGTCGACCAATGCTGGCGGCGTGAATGTGCTGCGCTATGGCAATGCCCGCGCCCAGTGTTTGGGCCTTGAAGTTGTCCGCCCTGATGGGACAATTTGGAACGGATTAAGCCGTTTGCGCAAGGATAACACTGGATATGATTTGCGTGATCTGATGATTGGTGCCGAGGGTACGCTGGGGATTATTACGGGGGCCGCGCTGCGTCTTGTCCCGCGTCCTGTTGCGACGGGGGCCGCGATTATGTCGGTTGCATCGCCCGAGGCTGCGTTGGATTTGCTGGCGCTTGCGGGCGATATTTTGGGTGATGGATTAAGTGCGTTTGAATTGATCCACCGTCAGGGGTTTGATTTCTTGGCGCAGGTTGGGCCGGATATTAAGGTGCCGTTTGACACTGTTCCAGATTGGTCGGTTCTGTTTGATGTTGGATTTTCTGCGGCTGTTGATCCGCATGCTGCGCTTGAGGCGTTGTTTGTCGCGGCGCATGAGGCTGGTTTGGTCGACGACGGTGTGATTGCCCAATCGGATGCACAGCGGAGCGCACTTTGGTATATCCGCGAAAGTATTCCTGAGGCCAACCGCCGGATCGGGTCAATCAGCAGTCATGATATTTCTGTTCCGCTGAGTTCGATCCCTGAGTTTATTCGTCGTGGCCGCGCTGGGCTTGCGGATATCGGTGACTTTCGGATCA
>CAJXTP010000333.1 GCA_913061335.1 uncultured Loktanella sp. | reverse complement strand
CACCTCTCTATTCGTCGGCAGCGTCAGATGTGTATAAGAGACAGGGTGCTGCCAGTGCGATCCCATCGGCCAAAGCGGGCAGGGTGACCTTGTGGCGCAGGCTGAACAGCCAGACGGCGACGACGACCCCGAGGAACCCGCCGTGGAACGACATGCCGCCGGTCCAGATCATTGGAATTTCGATCGGGTTGGACAGGTAGTAGGCTGGTTTATAGAATAAAACATACCCAAGCCGCCCACCTGCGATGACGCCGACGACGATGTATGTGGTGAGGTCTTCGAGCTTGGCTACGGCCATTGGTGACCCGTCACGCCATAGCTGGGGCCGTGTAATTGCGGCCTTTAACACCTGCCACCCGAGCATGATGCCAACGATATAGGCCATGGCGTACCAGCGCAGCGCGATGTGAAAACCAAACAGGTCAAAGCCGAAAATTTCGGGCGAGATATTGGGGAATGTGAGTGCTGCTATCATAGACGTTACTTTTGACACCACGGGCGGGAAGTCAACCGCTTGCGCGACGGCCATCCGCACCCCATATAAACATCAGATAGAATTGGAGACCATGATGCAGACCAGAAATAAAATCCTCGATGATTTTTCACAACTGATGACAAATGCGATGGGCGTGGCGCAGGGTGCCAAGGACGAAGCGGGCACTGCTGTAAGCGGCATGATGGATCGCTGGCTGGCGGACCGTGATTTTGTGACACGCGAAGAATTTGATGCGGTGCGCGCGATGGCCCAGAAAGCCCGCGAAGAAAATGCGAGCCTGTCGGCCCGTCTTGAGGCGCTTGAGGCGAAAAAGTAATCTAACCGGATGATGGTGCCTGTTTTGTTGGCGGATGGAGCGGCACACCGCCCAACCCGTTGACCCCTTGGGCTTGCAGGGCACGCACGAGCGCGATGGTGCTGATATCTTGGACTGCCGCACTCGTTTCAAGCGCAAGTGCTGCCGCAAGTCCGGTTGCTTGCCCCATAGCCATACATTGCGGCATGCCGCGGACCGAGGCGAAGGCCACAGGATCAGCGCATATGATGCGACCAGCGAACATCAGGTTCGTGATTTTCTGCGGTACCAGCGACCGGAATGGGATCGTGTAATAGCCACCGGTCTGCACAATCGCGTCATGGGTCATGCGCGCGTCGGTGCGCATCACATCATCGATGGGATTATCGCAGCATACGATCCCGTCCGCGAATTGCGTGTTGTTCGCAAGGTCTTGACCCGTGACGCGGTAGATCGCTTGGAGCTTGCGGGTTTCGCGCACACCCACGGTTGGACCGAGGTGCGCCATGCGCGCATTTTGGAAACCGAGAACATCCGATTGCAGAAATTGTGCAAGTTGGTGGCAGCGCCTGCGACCTTCTTGGGTTGCGTTTCCTACGGCCACCGGATCAGTGCCGTCGACACCGCGTATAACAACCGAATTGCAAAATACGGTGTCATCGTGGAAGCCACGCATCAGATAGAGCTGTGCAAGGTCGGGGTGGAGCCTGCCTTGTGTGATGCCTTTGGCCGCCTGCAATTTAAAGTAGGGGTCGTCGCCACCAAAGGCCTGCGCCCAATCAACGCCCAACATATGAAACGATAACGTGACGCCCATCATGTTTCCGCCGGTATCCCCAAGGGTGAACGGAACACCTGATTTGGCGGAGATATCTCCATCGCCAGAACAATCGATGACGATTTTGGGGGTCACGGTGAATGGCCCATTCCGGTCGTAACATGTCACTGATCTGATTTTGGCACCTGCCATCTGCGGGTCAATCGCCGTTGTGTTCAGCCGCACCTGTACGCCTGCCGTTTCCAGCATTTCAAACATGGTAAGCGTCGCGATGTCGTGGTCGTATTGAATTTCTGATCCGAAATTTTCCAATGTGCAGGGCCGCTTTTGAGCCGCTGGCGGCGTCATTGCAGCCAAGCAATTGGTAAGCTCTTCCATCAAGCCGCCGATAATCACGTCTGCCGGATATGCTGCCCCCCACGGCATACCGGGGCAAAACGCCATAACGCCGCCGACCTTGCTGGTGGCTTCTAATAGGATGACGTTTAACCCAGCGCGTCCAGCCGCCACAGCCGCGCCAAAGCCCGCGGTTCCACCGCCAATCACCAGAACGTCAGTGGCTTCATTCCGGTCCATTTCTTTACCTTCGTTGCGGCCTGTTAGTTGCGCTATTAAGACGAACTGATGGGTGTCTCACAAGGCCGTTTTATCTTAGACAGCCGCGAGACCAAGCTCGAGTGGTGAAAGTTCGAACGCCCTTCGTTACCCACCGTAAACGTTATTTTAGTGATTTTTGCTTATCGATAGGCATGCCTAGATTAGACAGGACAGCAACGATGATGCGGATCAGAAAGCTATTATGCCTAGGGATATTTAGTATCTCGACCACTCTGGCTACGTCTGCTTCGTCGGACACGATCGTGTTGATGGCGGATGAATGGTGCCCCTATAATTGCGAGCCCGGTTCAGATTCTCCTGGATTTGTGGTCGAAATCGCACGGGAGGCGCTTACGCCTTTTGGTCACGAGATAGAATACGCGACGCTCAATTGGGCGCGCGCGCTTCATCGTGCAGGGTTAGGTGAAATTAATGGCGTAATTGGCGCAGTCCCTGACGAAGCGCCAGAATTTATTTTTGGTCCCGCAATCGGCACCTATGTGGATGTTCTCGCATTCAGGCGGGGCGAGGCGATTGATCCTGATACCATTCCTGAGCGGACAGATTTGCGGCTCGGCGCGATCAACGGCTATGTATATTATGGTGTTGTGAACCAGTACATTGAGGCGAATGTAGATGACCGATCTTTGATCCAGTATATGTCAGGTGAGGATGCACTTGAAAAAAATCTACGCAAATTGATTGCAGGACGGCTTGATATGGTGGCCGAAGTACGGGCGGTTCTGGAC
>CAJXTP010000332.1 GCA_913061335.1 uncultured Loktanella sp. | reverse complement strand
GGATCAGATCGGGTCGCTTTATAGCCAAGCCTTGGCCAATCATGCCACCCACAGACAGACCCACAAACATCGCGTCGGTAACGTCCGCCGCATCGCAAATCGCGGCGGCATCGCTGATCAGTTGCCCCATGGTGTAGGGCGCATCCACAATGTCAGATTGCCCATGACCGCGCAAATCATACCGTATAATTCGCAGCCCATCTGGCAGCAACGGCAGCACCTTGCGCCACAGCGCTAGCGTGGTTCCAAGCGAATTCGCAAAGACGATTGTTGGGGCAATCGGATGGTCCACACCGTCGATTTGACCGTGTATCCGTACCGTCCCGTTCAGGGCTGAAAACGCGCGCATCGTGTCTGTCACCTCATCAAAAAGATAAAGCCGCGCAATGGGTTTCCCCCGGCGCGGCTTTGTCCTGTCACCCGATCCATCGCTTGCGCGGGACACTGGGTAACCCTCCCTAGCGGGCACTTGAAGGGATTTCCAAGCATGAGTCAACAGTTTTGCAAATTGCCTTATTTTTGGGCGTCGTTCAGCACTATATGCGCCATAATTTGGCCGTGGTCAGACGCAAGTTTATTGTAAGGCGCATCGGGGTGGCTGCCGTCAGTCAAGTGGTCGTTGAGCACGTTAAAATACGTCATTTCGCCAATCGCCTCAGGGTCGCCTTGGTTGAAATGTCGGGACATCAGGATTTGATCGATGGATTCGAACACGCCGCCAAAAGCTGATGTATAGATCATGTCGCGGGCTGATTTACGCACGAACATCTTTTCTGCAGAATGAAGCCGCACGCGGTTAATCTGCGCTTGGATCGCCTCGTTCTCAGTGTCTTTATAGCGATCGCCTTTGTGGGCCGCATCGTGGCGACGCATCCATGCGTAATTCTTGAATGGCGTCTCCCCCGAGATGATTTCGGAACTGACTGCATGCTCGCTATCGTTCATATCGCCCAGCACCATGACCGGATTACCGGCCTCTAGTTCGGCCAAAATCTCGCGGCGCAGCACCCAAGCTTCTGCCATGCGGCGCAAACCTGCGCGCAGTGATCCCATCGCGCGTCCAGCCGGATCATAGTTGACCAAATCAGCAGCAGGCGCAAAAGCCGCGCCCTTGGGGCGGTCAAGTTCGCCCAGCTTGGATTTCAGGTGGCAATTAAAGACGGTGATGACGATGTCACCAACCGGAATTTTGGTTTTCAGCACAGGCCGCGATAGCCGCTTGATCGTGTAATACCCGCCGTCGGACCCGTCCAAATCGCTAAACGGAATGTTCAACGGTTCTGGCAAATCTTGCAAAACCTCTGGTGGAGCAGCAAAGCCAAACCGCGAAAGCGTGGCCACACCGGGGCGTCGTTCCCCTGGGCCGCCGTCATTGGCATTGGGCGCAAAAGCCAGCGCTGCATCGGCGTAACTTTCATGCGCAAGCTTGCGAAAGATTGCCTTGCGGGCATACCGCTTTGACCGGTCCGGAATATTCGCCGCATTGGCCTCTGATCCCAACTCGTCGGTTTCCTCGATCACATCGCGCAGAGATTTCTCGCTAAATATTTCCTGAAAACAGGTGATATCAGCGTTCAGCGTCAACATCTGATTGGCCAGCCACGACTGTTTCCAGCTGTGTTCCTCGGGGGTGTAGGCCTCGTATTTGTAATACTCGTGGTCGGCCTCAATAAGGTTTTTGACGTTAAAGCTGGCGATTGTGAATTCGGTCATAATGTCTCCAAGGCGCGGGCGAATTGCGCAGGGTCAACGTTGCCGCCAGTTGTCACTGCGATCACGGCGTCGCCGTTAAATTGGTCTGGATGGAACAAAGCGGCAGCAAGCGCCGCAGCCCCACCCGGTTCAACAACAATCTTGAGCCGCGAAAACGCGAGCCCCATTGCGCGCAGGCATTCGTCGTCGGTCACAACAACGCCGGGTCCGCAGTGGGCTTGCATAATCGGGAACGTAATATTGCCCGGTGCGATCGTGATAATTGCGTCGCAGATTGACCCGGTATGTTTGGCATTGCGTTCGATCTTGCCGGACACAAGGCTGCGGGTCACATCATCAAAATGTTCCGGCTCAACAGGGCGGACACGCATGTCGGGGGCCGTTTCGGCCAGCGCCAACGCGATCCCAGACGTCAGACCGCCACCGCCACAACAGACCATCACATCGCCAGCCGTGACGCCAAGTGCCGCAGCTTGCTGCGCGATCTCCAGCCCCGTTGTGCCTTGACCCGCAATAACCTGCGGTTCGTCATATGGCTTGATTAAGGTCAGCCCGCGCTGCGCCGCGATCCGCGCGCCGATCTCGTCGCGGTCCTCGGTTTCGCGGTCATATAAGATCACCTCGGCGCCCAATGTGCGGGTATTGTCGATCTTCATTTGCGGGGCATCTGACGGCATCACGATCACTGCGGGCGCACCATGCGCAGCCGCAGCCATCGCCACACCTTGGGCGTGGTTCCCCGATGAAAACGCGATAACACCGGTTTTCAGCGCATTATCCGTCAACGCAGACACAGCAGACCAGCCACCGCGAAACTTGAACGATCCCGTATGTTGCAAGCATTCCGCCTTGATCAAAACCCGCCGTCCGGCAATGTCATCAAGGAATGGCGAGGTCAGCATAGGGGTCAGCCGCGCGTGGCCTTTTAGGCGGCCAGCTGCGGCGGTAATCATCTCAAAGTTCATGCAGGTCCTCCAACCATTCGGTCAACGCATCTAGCGCATCGTCTTCGTCCAAAAACGGCACATGGCCGCGATCTGCAATATCTGCACGGATAATATCGGGTCTGCGGCGCAACATTTCATCGGCGGTCGCCTCTGACAATAAATCAGAATTCGCACCGCGAATTAGCGCGAGCGGCATCCCCCCAAGCGCATCATAAAGTGGCCACAGATCAGGCGTCGGCGCATCCGCCGTTTCCAGCAC
>CAJXTP010000331.1 GCA_913061335.1 uncultured Loktanella sp. | reverse complement strand
CCTCTCTATTCGTCGGCAGCGTCAGATGTGTATAAGAGACAGACATCCTCAATCCCAACCGACACGCGGAAGAATCCTTCTGATATACCCAACGCGCCGCGCGCCTCAGGCGTCAAGCCGCGATGCGAAGACGATGCAGGATGTGACAGCGTCGTGCCAACGTCGCCAAGCGTCGGCGCAAATGCGATGTCTGACGCCGCACGCGTGAACGCATTTGCGGCCTCGCGGCCACCAGTTAATTCGAGCGAGAACATGTTGCCGCCGCGCCCGTTCAAAAGTGAAACCGCGCGGTTGTGATCAGGGTGATCAGGCCGCGTTGGGTAAATGACCCGCTTCACACCTTTGATTTGAGCCAATGCATCTGCAAGCTTTGCCGCATTGTCTTGGGCGCGATCAAAGCGCAGCTCAAACGAATGTAAGCCGCGTTCTGCCAACCAGCAATCAAATGGGCTCGGCGTTAGTCCCCACGTCACATTGGCATCGTTAATCGCTGTGCGCAGATCAGGGTCGCGCGCGGCAACATAGCCCAACGTCGCGTCCGAATGTCCAGCCAGCAATTTCGTCACTGAATGCACGATAATATCAGCGCCATGATCAAATGGCCGGTAGCTGCGCGGCGTGGTGAACGTATTGTCCACAACCAGCAGCGCACCGATCTCTTTTGCAAGTGCAACAATCTCCGGCATATCAGCCACGCGGATCGTCGGGTTTGACACGACCTCGACCACAATCATCTTGGTATTTGGCCGCACAGCCGCGCGCATCGCGCCCACATCTGTCGGGTCTGCCAATGATGTCTCAATCCCAAACTTTGGCAGGTCTTGGGTCATCAACCGCAATGTGCGCCCATAAAGCTGATCGCCACCCAACACGTGATCGCCAGCCTTTAAGCAGCCCAGAAACACAGCGCCAATCGCGGACATGCCGGATCCTGTGATGATCCCGCCAGTAGCCCCTTCGAGCATGTCGATCTTTTGCGCCAAAACAGCGGCGTTCGGGTGGCCCTCGCGGGCATATGTGAACCCGCTGGCATCTGCGTATTGCGCATCAAGCGCGTCCGGATCAGGCGATGCATAAACGACCGACGGCTGAAGCGGCGTGACCACGGGGCGCGATACTGACGTTGGCCAATGGGTGCGACGCACAAGGCTTTTGGGCGTATCAGACATCTTATATTTCTTTCAAATCGCGGCGAAAACGGGCCGCATTTTCGCTATAATGCAGCGCGGAGGCCTGTAAGCCAGCAATAGCCGCACCGTCCAATTCACGCACGACTTTACCCGGAACGCCCATCACAAGCGATCCATCGGGAATAACCTTGCCTTCAGTGATCAACGCCCCTGCGCCGATCAGGCAATTTTTGCCAATGACAGCGCCGTTCAATACCGTGGCCCCCATACCGATCAGGGAATTTTCGCCAATTGTACAGCCATGCAGCATCGCCTTATGTCCAATCGTGCAGCCTGCGCCAATCGTCAACGGGAACCCCATATCAGTGTGCAGAACGCAGTTTTCTTGGATATTGCTGCCTGCGCCGACCGCAATTACCTCATTGTCACCGCGCAACGTCGCACCAAACCAAACAGATGCGCCCGCAGCCATTGTCACATCACCAATCACATGACAGCCAGGTGCGACCCACGCGTCTGCATCAATCTGCGGCGTCTTATCACCAAGCACATATAACATTAGCGATCCTCGAATTGGGTTTGCAGATCACGCACATGGTTCATCAGGTCAGGCTGTTGACTAGCGCGCAGCCGTTCAGCAGAAATGATGGTTTTCAGGCGTTCTTCGGTCTCATCAAGATTGTCGTTCACCATGACATAATCGTAGCCATCCCAATGGCTAATCTCATCCCAGCTTTTTTGCATACGCTGTTCTATAATCTCTGGATCATCTTGGGCGCGGCTGACCAAACGGCGGTGCAATTCTGGGATGCTTGGCGGCAGAATAAAGATCGACAAAACATGGTCGCGTAATTCTGAATTGCTGATCTGCTGGGCGCCCTGCCAATCAATGTCAAACAGCACATCACGGCCCTCATCAATAGCCGCCTGAACGGGGCCTTTGGGCGATCCGTAATAGTTTTCGAACACACGGGCATGTTCCAACATCTGATTGTTGGCAACCTGAGATTGGAAATCTTCTGTCGCGACAAAGAAGTAATCTTTGCCGTCGACTTCGCCACTGCGCGGCGCACGGGTCGTGGCGGATACAGAGAATCGTAAACTGTCGTCCCATTTGCGCAGACGACCTGCCAATGTGGACTTTCCGGCCCCCGAAGGGGATGACAAAATAATGAGAAGGCCACGTCGTGCCATAAGTCTACTCCACGTTTTGGATTTGTTCGCGCATTTGATCAATCACAGCTTTGAGTTCAAGCCCAATCGCCGTCAAAGCAGTTGCACCCGCCTTAGAACACAATGTGTTTGCCTCGCGGTTAAATTCTTGGGTCAGAAAGTCGAGCTTGCGACCTGCCGGTTTTGGATCATCGAGCAACGCACGCGCGGCAGCAATATGCGCCACCAAACGGTCGATCTCTTCGGTGATATCCGATTTGACCGCCAATATGGCCAGCTCTCGGGCAATAAGGTCAGGATCAACGTTAGCTACATTTTGTAGAACACGCTGCATGGCAGTCGCGAGTTGTTCCGCGACAAACTGCTTTCGGGCCTCTGCAGCCTCAGCCGCCTGAGACACAAGTATGTCAATTTGATTAAGCTGATCGCAGATTACGCGCTGTAGTGCGGCACCTTCGGCCTGACGCATCGCCATGAAATCAATCATGAGCGGTTCAATTTGCGCAATTAGAACGACAACGAGGTCGGCATTGTCATCGTCAACCCTGCCTTGCACCATCACGCCGCGCTGTGCCAATACGTCCGCCGCATTGGGTTGTGCCAGCGTTACGCCCATATCAAAAGC
>CAJXTP010000330.1 GCA_913061335.1 uncultured Loktanella sp. | reverse complement strand
GGACAGCGGCGCTGGGCATCTTAAAGACAGCATCATGCCGCGTTATGCAGAGCTGATTTATAACGGTTTCTGGTTCTCGCCGGAACGCGAAATGATGCAGGCTTTGATTGATAAATCGCAGGAACATGTGACGGGGACTGTGAAGATCAAGCTTTACAAAGGGTCCGCTACGACTGTTGCGCGCTGGTCCGATCATAGCCTTTATTCCGAAGCGCACGTGACGTTTGAAGACGATGCAGGTGCATATGATCAGACAGATGCGCAGGGCTTCATTCAATTGAACGCGTTGCGGTTGAAATTGCTGGCTGCACGTGAACGTCGCCTGAAATCCTAAATCTTATGCGCTGCCAGTTTTTCGTAAATTGGCAGCGCGTTTTCCAGCAAGTTCAGATTGTCGCCCGTTAGGGTTGGCAACGGGCCTTCTGCACCCGCAAAGCCAGTTGATTTATGCACGGCATTGTACCAATGCGACGCCCAAATTCCGTCATCTTTGCGCAGGCCTGCAGGCCACGACAGCATCGCCGGATCAAACGGTAAATTGATCGCTGCGCACAGTTTTTTCAACATAATTTCAGGGTGTTGGCGGATGTCAGAGCTGTCGATAACAAGGCCGCCGATCTTATCAAAAAGGTCGGCTTGAGCGGTGTAGCCAATGTCATAGTCTGTGATGGTGTCACGCTTTGCGCCATAGCTCGCGATTACGCGAGCGGGGTGCCGGATCAGGTGGATGTTGACGCAGTCTTTTGCCCAATTAAGCGGGACGCCATCGATCATGTGATGCGGCATATGTTTCATGTAAAAATGCGGCTTTTGGGCTGGAATAGCGCCTGAACAACGCGCTGCAACTCGCGCCGGATCAGCCTCGTGCGTGGCAATAATTTCGGCGGCCATCGGATGATTTTCACCCGTCAATTTCAGGTAGGGCGCATAGAATGGCTCGTCCCAAATCGCGAAATCAGCGCGGTTTCCAAACGCGTACATCATCGCAGTTGAGAGGTTACGCGGACCGGACCACATGGCGATTTTCATGATAAATAATCCATAAGTTTTGCATAAGATTCGTATATGTCGTCTAAGCGCCGACCTCGGCTGTGATAAGGTCTTTGTAAAGCGCGCGGATGCGAGTGGTCATTGGGCCCAATTCGCCCGCGCCGATGGTCCGCCCGTCAATTGAGCTGACGGGCGTTTGCGCGCCAAAGGTACCGGTCAAAAACGCCTCGTCGGCGCCGTAGGTATCCACGAGGCTAAAGTTGCGCTCGAACACCGGAATGTCATTGGCGCGACATAGGTCGATGACCTTTTGACGGGTGATTCCATTCATACAGTAGTCGCCCGTGCTGGTCCAAACGGCCCCTTTGCGCACGATGAAAAAGTTACAGGCGTTCGTTGTGTTCACGAAACCATGCAGGTCCAACATCAACGCCTCGTCTGCGCCCGCCTTTTGCGCGGCGATGCAAGCAAGGATGCAATTGAGCTTGGAATGGCTGTTTAACTTGGGGTCTTGGGTCATTGGCAAACCGCGCAAATGCGGCACGGTGGCCAGCGTAATCGGGCGCGGAATTTTGGGCTGTGAATGTTCCATGATAATCACAAAAGTTGGACCGGATTGAGACAACGACGGATGCTGGAATGGCAGCACCTTAACGCCGCGCGTGATCATCATGCGCGCATGGGCGTTGTCGGACATATCATTTGCTTTTTGTGTGTCTAACAAGGCCGAAATGACACCTTTTCGATCCATACCGATGTCAAGATCGATCGCTTTGGCGGCCTCGAATAAGCGGTCCATATGTTCATCTAGAAACGCCCATTTGCCGTTATACAGCCGCAGCCCTTCCCACACACCATCACCCAACATGAACCCACTGTCATAGACGCTAACCACGGCCTGATCGCGAGGCACAATTTTACCGTCCACATAGATAAGGATCGATTGATTGCGGATATCGTCGTGGGCTTGATGTGTTGTCACGTGATCGGTCATGGTGGTCCCCTTTTTGCCACGCTAGGCCCAGTTTCCAAATGTTCCAAGAGGTAAAGAGCCCGTGATATCACCGTGCCGTGAATTGCGCTGCGCATCCATTCAGGGTCAGGTCAGCCCAACATTTAGGAGAGACCCATGACCCACCCGATCCAATCCGCCAAAACCGCCCTTCTTGCGCTGACCATTGGTCTGGGCGCGTTTATGCAAGGCACCGCCGCCGAGGCCCGCGATATTCAAACCGCCGTGGTCGCTGGCGGATGTTTCTGGTGCGTCGAAAGTGACTTTGAAAGTGTGACGGGTGTGATTGAGGTCGTGTCTGGTTACACTGGCGGCACATCGCGCAACCCGACGTATAAAACGCTGAGCGGGACCGGCCATTATGAGGCGGTTGAGATAACGTATGACGCGGATCAGGTGAGTTATGATCAGTTGTTGCACATGTTCTTTAGGTCGATTGATCCAACGGATGCGGGCGGTCAGTTCTGTGACCGTGGTGATGTGTATCGCACGGCTGTGTTTGTCGCCAATGGATCTGAGGAAGCCGCCGCCAATCAAGCGATTGCAGCCGCCCAGTCGGCGTTAGGCCAGCGGATCGTGACCCCTGTTTTGGCTGCCGCCCGGTTTTACGAGGCCGAAGAGTATCATCAAGATTATTACAAAGGCCGCAGCATTGTTCTGACCCGTCGCGGTCCGAAATCAGAGGCAGAAGCGTATAAGTTTTACCGCGACGCCTGTGGGCGCGATCAGCGTGTTTCGCAACTTTGGGGCAATGCCGCCCCGTTTGCTAACCACTAAAGTCGCGCACCTCTGACAGGTCGGGGATCACATCGGCGGTGCCTTGGCGGGTGACCATTAACGCGCCTGCCTTGGTCGCCAGTGCGATGGCTTGCGCCATTGGCATGCCTTGATCAAGCCCGCCTAGAACGTAACCCGTGAAGGTGTCGCCAGCCCCAGTTG
>CAJXTP010000329.1 GCA_913061335.1 uncultured Loktanella sp. | reverse complement strand
TCGTCGGCAGCGTCAGATGTGTATAAGAGACAGTATCCGGCGTACAGATTAAGGCCCCGATGTTTCTTGATTCTGAAGGCTGCCTCCTTCCCAGTACAACGGAGCCGTTCACCCATATCTTGAAACCGGCCGGCACCAGTGGGTTTCAGGCGCTGCCGGTCATCGAATATCTATCAATGAGTCTCGGGAAGGCCGCCGGGCTTGAGGTGCCGCCCGTCGCCCTGACCGGGATGCCGGACGGGATGCCGCCGGCGCTAATTGTCGAGCGCTTTGATATCCGTGTTGGTGCCGATGACCATCGGCTCATCGCGCTGGAAGATATTTGCTCCGTGCTCGATCTTCCCCCCAACGCCAAATATGACAGCACAATCGAGCGGGTTGCCCGGGCCGTGCGTCCTCTTTCCACCGCACCCGAGGATGACCTACTGATCATTCTGGCGCGTGCGCTGTTTGCCTGGTTTATCGCCGATGGTGATATGCATCTAAAAAATCTTGCCTTGCTCAAAGTGGCTTCGCCAGACGCAGCTACCTTTGAGAGCGTCCGTGTGGCCCCGCTATATGATGCGGTGACCACGCGCGTCTTTCCTGGGCTTGGACAGGATCACATGGCCTTAAAGCTGGACGGAAAAGACGACAGGTTGCGCCGTGCAGATTTCTTGCGCATGGCCGCGACCGCTGGAATTTCCTCACGTGATGCCAATGCGGCAATGGATGCGCTGACAGTAGGTCTTACTACTGCGCTTGATCAGGTCAATTTACCGGATGTTCCTAACCTCGATGCCGAGCTCGCCGACAAAGCCGAGCAAATGCTGGCACTATGCCGCAAACGCGTTGCGGCCTGGCATTAAGGTCAATTCGGGCGCGCTAAACGTCTCTTGTACCCTAACCAAGCTCGATCTGGCAGGCTCGGATTTCCTCATCCACCAGATCCAGGAGGCCCGGAGCTCCGGCGGTGATTTTCATCTGGTCGCGATGTACCCCCGCCTTCTGCGCTCATTAGGTATCTTTGTATTCAGAGTTTGCCAGGTATCTGGATTGAAAATGGAACTGGCTTATGCATTGGAAGTAATGATATGATGCATACAATTGCGAGCTTTAGGGCGAACATAGTGAACCATAAGCTACTATAGCGGGATAATCGGGAATCGAACTTCCGTAATGGTTGTAATTCGGGGGTACAATTGGGGGTATATGGCAAAACCGCACTTGGGTAATGCTATATATATCAGGGTATTAGATCGTAAAATCGAGTCTTCTCCTGGCACCAATTCTATGTATTTTACCGTGCAGCATAATACAAAAAACCAAATAATTTCAAACAACTAATGCAATTACACATTCAGTTACGTCCATTGCGACCCACTCGAAGCCAGCACATTTGTAGGTGCTTTACCGTTGTGTTGAAATAAACTGAAAGCTACGCTCGCGTATGACAAATGCGTTAGATTCCTTCAATGCCCCTGAAAGATAGAACCATAAAACCGGACCTGAAAGCTACTAAGCGTTCGGACGGCGGCGGCTTATATCTATATGTCCCAGTTACGGGATCGAAGCTATGGCGACTGGCCTACCGGTTCTCTGGCAAACAAAAGACACTCTATATGGGCGGCTATCCTGCTATCTCGCTTGCCGATGCGCGCGCGTGACGAGATGCCGCAAAATAGCAAATTGCAAAAGGCATCGACCCTACGGGAGAGGTGCGACGTGAAAAAATCCGGCAACAGTTCGCTTCGGGAAACACTTTTTCAGCGATTGCTGAAGAGTTGACCACGAAAGCCACTGCGGAAGGGAATGCTCCCGCCAAACTGAAAAATATGCATTGATTCCTAGAATTACTTCAAGCTGTCCTCGGTCGCATTGCGATAAGTGAGATCACCGAAACTGACATTATTGCTCCGCTCGGACGCATTGAACTTCAAGGTAATTATGAGACGGCAAGACGCGTTCGGGCAATTGCGAGCCAAGTGTTTCGATGTGCGATTGCCACGGCCCGTGTTGATAACGATCCCACTTTGGGACTGCGCTGCGCTCTAATTAGGCACTGTGCTCCAACCCCGGTTGAAAGGCCTACAAAAATGGGTCACGCTAGGATGATCAAAATTTTTTGAGCTCGATTGGAAACTATTCCATGTCAGAAATGCGATTTCCGTACGGCCCCAAATTGGCTTTCATCAGTAGCGACTGGTCCCTTAGCTTTGATGATTTGCACCAATTACGTTATTTGATCAGGGCAGAACTTCTGACTCAGTTTAAAGCACGTCCCTTGCGTGTGCTTGGCTGCTTGAGAGATGATGAAACATCGTTGCTAGCACTTTTGTTCATTACAGAACTGTTTGATTATATGCCGATCAACCCAAATCTTTCGGACGTAGAAATTGCACGGATCGTCGACGAGTCCGGCGTAGACTCCGCTGTTTTGTCGCGCGATTTTCTGAACGATAAAAAGCACCTTTTCACTGTTCCTGCGGTGGTGAATTGGGATGACGTGGTTGCGGCGGCGTTGCAGTCACTGGCCTTACGGAAAGATGGTAACAATAAAATTCCTGCCAAAAAGAGTGGGCGTTTGATTCTGCATACATCTGGCTCGACGGGACTCCCTAAACGGGTTCCCATAAGCATTGGATCGATCAATGCATCAGCCAGAAATATCGCAGCCGGTCATCAGCTGACATCGTCCGATCATGCGTTGAATGCGTTACCTACATTTCACATCGGTGCTTTGGTCGATGTTATGCTCGCTCCGTTAAGCGTGGGCGGAGCGGTATCAATCACAGACAAACGGACTCCCGCAAGCCTTGCGGAAGAGCTGATCACCAAGCGACCAACGTGGATCCAGATTGTGCCGACGATATTGCGCCGTATGGTCGAAGACCTCGCGCCAGATGTCGTCCGCGATGCGGGGTCGTCGCTTGGATTTATACGCAGCATATCGGCACCCGTCCCACCAGATTTGAAAAG
>CAJXTP010000328.1 GCA_913061335.1 uncultured Loktanella sp. | reverse complement strand
CAACTGATTTGTAATCAGTAGGTCCGCGGTTCGAGTCCGTGTGGGGGCACCATTTATAGCAGCCAAGCTTATGATATAAATCATTAAAGTTATTCATAAATATCTAACGTTACACTTGGCGTTACACTTTTGAATTCCACCCGACTGTTTGCATCGACTGCTCGGTTATCACCCACTAAAACGCAAATAGGCTTCATGGCTCAATTGCAGCCACCACAAACATTGACAAGTTGATTCCCGACCACTCACGCGCGTGGCGGCGCGCTCGGCGTGCGTGTGATCGCCTCAGCGCTGCCAAGCTCGCCATCAAAGCAGACGATGGCGCTGCTGTTGCTGCATTGCCGTAGACCACCACATGTCATCGTGACCGACCTACTGCGGTCTTATGGCGCCACGATGAAGGTTATGGGCAATATAGACAAACAGGAAACTGGCCGTTGGCTCAACAATCGAGCTGAGAATTCACACCAGCCATTTAGACGAAGAGAGCAGCCCATGCTTCGATTTAGGCAGATGCAAACTCGTAAAATGCAAGGAGCTTAAAGAAATCAATCGCTGCACTTGCAGAGGAGTGGCGCTTCAGCGGTAATGAGCTAAAAGTGTCTGAATGCTGCAGCATTACTAATCTCCACTTTCAGTCCCTGCATTTAAATAAGGATAATACGAAATGGCAGCTAATGAGTGATCCTAACGATCTGCAGGCCTTGCTTGATGAAGCATGGCGCCACCTGACACGCGGTGTGGCCGACAGCCGTTCACCGGCGCGTTGCCCCACGTTTGCAACCGTCGCACCGGATGGAACACCCGAGGCGAGGACTGTGGCGCTGCGCGGTGCTTCCCGCTCCCAATCTGTTCTTGAGGTCCACACGGATATTGCAACGTCCAAAGTCGCCGCGCTGCAACACAATCCAAAAGCCGCATTTCACGTTTGGGTACCACGCGCAGATTTGCAAATTCGGATCACTGCAACCGTGGAAATCCAGACAGGGAGCGACGCCAAACAAAAATGGGATCGCGTACCCGAAGGTTCGCGGGTTTCTTATGGCACACAACCGACGCCGGGCACCGCCATTTTAGATGCATTCGCTTACGAAAAGCCAAGCGACAGTGAACGCTTTGCCGTCTTGAGGTGCAATTTGTTGGAGATAGACCTCGTGCATCTTGGGGCACGCCATCGGCGCGCTGAATTTATTCGCGAAAACGAGTGGGCGGGCACATGGCTGGCGCCGTGACTGAAAGACCCTGACGGGCACTAATTCATTGCGTTGCAGCATTGCTACATGAAGGGCGGAAACCGGACCTTCGCTGCGCTTTGCGGCAATGGCTGCTTTTGAGAAAATGGCAACAGATCGTCAGCGGTTATGATCGCTCCAAAGGTGGTGGTTTTTTTGGAATCCTCGCAAGAAGGCTGCAAACAATCTTCCCCACTTCGATTTTTGTGAAAAGCTTGAGTACTTATCCTGCCGTTTAAGAACTGTAACAAAAAACAGCCACTCCGTTTCCGGAATGGCTGAAAATAGATGCTCAAGCTGCTGGGAGCTACTTAGTCGAGTGGATCCATCCAACCCGCTGCTTGGAAGCCACCCATAGGAGTTGTTAGAGCTGTTTGTTCGCTACGCGCGCCAAAGTTCCAACGAGCGCCAAGGTAAAACGTCGATTCCGTGCCTGTATCATCGTCGTCTTCGTCAAAAACATTAAGATAGGCATAGCGCGCGACGATATCCATCTGATCCGTCACAGCATAGGATGCATCCAGCGTGACCATCGAAAACACGCCTGGTTCGTCGACTTCGTTTTCATCATCAGGGCAGTCTACAAAGCAATCATTGGATTGACCAAATTCATAGCTAAGCCCCGCAGAGATGCGATCGTTGAATTGGTGCTTGGCCCCGACTCGTGCGGCGTAGCCAACGTATTCGTTATCATCAGGGTAGCCGATTGCTTCCATTGCGCCAACCTGCGCATAAAGAACCGCACCGATGGGGAGCGTATAGCTACCCTCTAAACCAGCCAGCGTGCCCGTCATTGGCGATTCTGAGTCGTATCCGTCAAAATTACCGGCTGCTGCAAAGGCACCAAAATAGGCGTCACCGAATTCGCGGCCAAAGTGGAGACCGATGACACCGCTATGAACCGGACCAGTTTCATATACATCATCGATGTCCTTGTCGTCCATCATTTCAAGACGGCCATCGACTGACAAACGGTAGTCACCAAAGTTCCGTTGGGTTTGTCCTGCCACGAAATACCCAGTGTAGGGGCTATCAACGATGGTTGTGTCAGTGCTGGTACGATCTGTTGAAAACAGGCCGCCTTCAACTGATCCTACCCAATCTTGGGCTGCCAAAGGTGCAGCAAAAACTAGCCCGAACACCACCGTCGTAATATTCATTTTCAAAGTAGACTTCATTTCATTTCTTTCTTTTTAAGAGCGCAATCTAAGGGGTGCAATTTCGTTAATTAGAATTTTAGATATCATAAGCTGGGAATATTAGGATTGCAGTGGCAGGGAGTATTTATGGAAAATATGTTGCAGTATTACAATGGGAAAAGGGCCGCCAAAAACCCGACTCAGAACCTCGAAATTTACTAAATTTTCTTGACTTCCCGACGACAGCAGACCTTCGCTGCGATTCAGAAAAACGGCAATGTGGGCTCGTTGCAGTTATTCGCTGCACTATGGCCGAATGTCGGCTATGGACCGTTCGCGTCGAGCGACACCGGGGAGCGGATTGCTGACTTTCTTCTTTGCATTTCGATAGCCTAGGCTAGAAGCATCAAGTCGTTCATCAGGCAGACCGGTATAACCGGATCCCAGCAATTGCCACATCGGCTTGAAATTCTCGGCCCGATTGTTCAACCAGCGGCCGGTTTCCTGCTTGTCCGCGTTGCCGATGACCTTCACCACCGAAAACCGCAGTGCGCTGATAGTTTACGTCTGGATATCAGCTGTCTCTTATACACATCTGACGCTGCCGACGAATAGAGAGG
>CAJXTP010000327.1 GCA_913061335.1 uncultured Loktanella sp. | reverse complement strand
ATTTCTCAGTTTACTGACGGTGTCGGCCGTTCATGTCGATCGACACCAAGGGCGGAGAGCCGCCATTCGCTGCGCCTGCAAACCCAATTGGGCAACATGATGAAAGCGGACACTCGGGGTAGCGATAAGTTTTTTCGATGTGCAGACGCAGCTAACGGCGGTGAGCCCAAAATACAGGATGCTGCGGCGTGGACCAAGGTCCGCTTCTTTCAACTTCGATTGATCTCGATGCAGCCATTTAACGATCTTTTTGAGAAGGCTAGCTTCTTACTTGGCCTCATGCTGATCAATAAAACTGCTCATTTCCAACTTCGCGTTTAGCGGGACGTAAAAACTTCCTGAGGCATTATGGTTGGATCAAAAACAACCTTAATTTGAAGCTCATCCTTTGACGGAGTCTTGTTCAATGCCATCTCAAAATCTTCTAATGCGAAGCGGTGAGTAACACTTCTATCGCCATCGATTAGTCCACGCGCCATCAAGTCCAAGGCCGTGGCATAGGTGAAGGGGGCCAGATGGCCGCCTAGAATGTTCAGTTCTTTGAATTCACCGAAGACGTTCAAGTCTATCAATGCGGGTTCTTTGTAGACCCCAAAAACGACAATAGTGCCGGCCTTACGAATATGGTCCAGCCCAAGCTGGAAGGATGCGTTTTGCCCAGACGCCTCAAGATAGACATCGCAACCGCGACCACCAGTCAGATCGTTGATCGCCATCGCGAGGTTTGGATCATCAGGGGCGAACGCCATATCCGCGCCCAAACGCAGCGCCGCTTCGCGTTTCGCAGCGCCTGGATTCACGAGGATCAGCTTACGTGGTGTTTTCAGCTTGGCCGCTTGCACCATGCCCATCCCGATCGGGCCTGCACCTGCCACAATGACCACATCATCAAACTGGATGTTGGCACGTTGCACGCCGTGGATCGCATTAGCCAAAGGTTCGACGTAACAGGCCACGTCGGATGACAACGTGTCAGGTACTTTGTGAATCAGTGCGTTGGTGGGATAAATCATATATTCCGCCCAGCCGCCGTCTAGCGTAGCACCCAGCACATCCATCGTGTCTGTCAGATGATACAAACCGCGTTGGCGAAAGAAATCATTGCCGTAAGTGACATTTAGCTCGGCAACCGTGCGCTCACCAATCTGGACACCATGGCGCTCGCCCGCGCCATCCCCGAGGGCGACGACAGTCCCCGTAAACTCATGACCGGGTATGAACGGAAACGACAAATCCCAAGGCGCGTTGCCTGTCCACATGGCACGATCCGCCGCACAAATTCCGGCTGCATCTACCCGTACTAAAACTTCGCCCGCGGCGGGAAGAGGGACAGGCAGATCATCATGGAATTGGTGTTGACCACCAAATCCGTGGCACTTGATGCCGCGCATCAAGGTTGGGATTCGGCTGCCAATCACAGCCCTTCCGCCTTTGCCAATGAGTGGACCGCATCCACGCGTGCTTCGGTCAGATCTTTTTCGGTGATGTCCAGCTTTTGGCCCAGCAAGTCTTCGACGCCTTGCGTCAGTGCCAAAGCATCCAAGCCATAATACCGCATGAGATACGCGCGACTGCCACCGTGAGCGTAGGTGTCGTTCAATCCCAAACGCTTCAGCTTTTTACCAACACCATTGTCTGCCATGATTTCTGCAACTAGCGAACCAATGCCGCCCTCGGTGACATGGTTTTCCAGCGTGATCACACCACTTTTGACAGAGTTGATATGGTCAAGCATTGCTTCAGCGTTGAACGGCTTGATCGTGTTCAGATGCAGATGGCGGACGGACACGCCAGACGCTTCTAACGCCTTGGTCGCACGCATGGCTTCTTCGGTCGTGATGCCTGCAGTCACGATCAGGACGTCTGCGCCCAAGCTCAGTTCACGCATTTGACCGACCACAATCGGTGTATCGAATAGGCGTGGCATCGACCCACGTAGCACGCGGCAATAGACGGGGCCATCAATGCTGTCAGCCGCTTCACAGATGCTTTCAACCTCGGTAGCATCGCCAGTTTCGAGGATGGTCATGTTCGGCATCGAGCGCATAACGCTGATGTCCTCGATCGCTTGGTGCGTCATGCCACCGGGCGTTGTGATGCCGGGCAAGAAACCCATAATCCGCACTTTACGGCGGGGATATGCAATAGAGGCCATCAACTGGTCATAGGGCCGCCGATATGTGAACACCCCAAACGTGTGCACAAACGGGCGGTATCCGGCAAGGCCAAGACCGCCACAAAAGCTCATCATGTTTTGCTCGGCCATGCCCATCGACAGGAATTGATCGGGGTGATTGTCGCGGAACTTATCAATCTCACACGACGACGTCAGATCCGCCGAGATGCACAGCACATCGGGGTTGGCGATTGCGTGTGCCTCGAAGGCCCGCTCGTAGGGGCGGCTTACCATTTCTACCATTTGCTTAACTCCTGATCAGTGTGCGTAATCGATGGGATCAACACCCAGCGAGTCTGCAATGGATATGTTCATGCGGGCGCGTTCTTCTTCGGATTTGAAACGCACGTAGTGTAGGCGCGGAAACCGTTCCTCAAGGATTGGCATCGCGTGAAACGGGTTCGAGTTTGCGAGGATAATCAGCGGCTTGCCCTCGTGTTTGGTCTTTGCCGCATCACGCATGTCATTCAGGTTATGCGCGTCGACTTCGACAACAACCGCGCCAAAGTTCTCCATCTTTTTCTTGAGGTCACCAACTTCCATCACGCTGTCCATCGCGCCGTCGCATTGCTGTTTGTTTACGTCCATGATGGCTTTGACGTTGTCGATGCGGTGATGTGCGCAGCACTGAATGGCCTCCCATGTCTGGCCCTCTTGAACTTCGCCGTCTGACATATAGACCCAAACGCGCCCCGCTTCGCCACGCCTTTTGCGAGCCCACGCAAGGCCCGCGGCCGTGGATAGCCCAATGCCCAAAGTACCGTTATGAACCTGTCTCTTATACACATCTCCGAGCCCACGAGACCTCTCTACATCT
>CAJXTP010000326.1 GCA_913061335.1 uncultured Loktanella sp. | reverse complement strand
GCATCCACAATATCACCATTCGCGACAACGGGAATTGATACGGCCTCTTTGATCCGACCAATCGCAGCCCAATCGGCGGCACCCTTGTAAAACTGACAGCGGGTGCGGCCATGGATCGTGACAAGTTTAATGCCAGCGGTTTGCGCACGCGCGGCAACGTCGGCAGCGTTCAAACAATCATCGTCCCAACCAAGTCGCGTCTTTAGCGTGACAGGCACATCAACCGCATTCACGACAGCCTCGATCAAAGTCAGCGCATGGTCAGGATCGCGCAACAATGCCGACCCCGAATATCCGTTTGTAACCTTCTTCGCCGGACAACCCATATTGATATCAATCATCGCGGCACCGTTGGCCTCGACCATACGGGCAGCCTCAGCCATCCAATAGGCATCGCGGCCCGCAATCTGCACCGCAGTTCCAGCCTGATCAAACCCCAGCTCTGCACGTTCGCGTACACCCGGCTTGGCTTGGACCATTTCTTGGCTCGCCACCATTTCGCTGACAACCCAGCCCGCCCCAAAGGACGCGACCAACTGGCGAAACGGCAGATCAGTGATACCCGCCAACGGCGCCAAGGCGACCGGCGGGCTCAAGGTTACTGCGTCAAGCGGAAGGGATTCGACATGCGCCAAAGAAATATCACCAAATGAAGGGGTCTATGCCCTTAGGATAGCGCCAACACGCCCATAGAACAACGGCGACGCGCGCAAAAAAACGGCACAAAACACCATTCGCCTAAATTTTAGGCGCAAAGGTTCGAATTGCCCCGCTTGGCCTTAGCAACTACACCAATACCAACACAAAAGGACGGCACTTCATGACGATTGCAGCGATCATTGTCGCAGCTGGGCGCGGCACCCGCGCTGGCGGCGATTTGCCCAAGCAATGGCAAGACCTGAACGGGTTGCCTGTCATTGCACGCACGATCGCGGCGCTGCGCCCGCACGTCGATCAAATTGCGGTTGTCTTACACGCTGATGACACCGCCCGCTGGACAGCCCTTGGCATATCCGTGGATCATGTGGTCACTGGAGCCGCAACACGGGATGGATCTGTGCGCGCGGGCCTTGATGCCTTTGCATCCGCACCACCCGAATTGGTCCTTATCCACGATGCAGCCCGCCCGCTGGTCTCAGCCCAGATCATCACGGACGTGATTTCTGCATTGAATTCACACCAAGCCGCCGCACCCGCATTGCCTATCACAGACGCGCTATGGACTGGCGCAGACGGCATGGTCAGCGGCACTCAAGACCGCGACGGGCTGTACCGCGCGCAGACACCGCAAGGGTTCAATTACAGCGCCATTGTCGCGGCACATGCAGCACTGTCCGGCCCGACAACCGATGACGTCGCTGTGGCGCGCGCGGCAGGCATTGACGTGGCAATTGTCGCGGGCGAAACCGCAAACATTAAGATCACAACTGCCGATGATTTTTCCCGCGCAACCAAACTGTTAGGAGCCGACATGGATGTAAGATGTGGCAACGGATACGACGTGCACCGGTTTGGTGATGGCGATCATGTTTGGCTCTGCGGTGTGCAAATTCCACATGGACGCAGCTTGCAAGGACACTCTGACGCTGATGTGGGTATGCACGCGGTAACAGACGCCATTTACGGGGCGCTGGGCATGGGCGACATCGGGCAACATTTCCCGCCCAGTGACCCGCAATGGAAAGGCGCTGCCAGCAAAATCTTCCTGACCCACGCCGTCGATCTTGCGCGCGCCCACGGGTTCGTGGTCAGCAACGTGGATTGCACGCTTGTGTGCGAATACCCCAAAATTGGGCCGCACCAAGCAGCCATGAAATCCGCCCTCGCCACAATTATGGACATCGACGCAGACCGGATTAGCGTCAAAGCCACCACATCAGAACGGCTTGGGTTTACCGGCCGCGAAGAAGGCATCGCAGCAATCGCAACAACAACATTGGTGAAAACATGAGCCAGATCATCGCAACATTCCTTTACGTGGGCTACATGCGTCCTGCCCCTGGCACATGGGGATCGCTCGCAGCCCTACCGTTTGCATGGATTATCATTCAGATGACCGGTTTTTCAGGATTGGTTTTGGCCACACTAATCGTCTTCGCACTTGGGCTTTGGGCCACAAAGGCAGAAACTGCAGGGCGCGACAATCACGACCCATCCGAGATCGTCATCGACGAAGTCGCGGGTCAATGGATCGCACTTTTCCCCGTCGCATACGGTGCAAGTATGATGGGCGTTGATGTCCTCGCACTTTGGCCGGGATGGATCGCGGCATTTACGCTGTTCCGGCTGTTTGATATCAGTAAACCTTGGCTTGTGGGCTGGGCAGACAGGCGCGACGATGCAATGGGCGTGATGCTCGACGACGTGATCGCGGGCGTATTCGCAGCCATTGGCGTTGTCATTCTGGGCGGATTTTACCATTGGCTTGCAGTGTGACCCAAGCTGAAACGCTTTTGCAGGCTGCCCGCAACGCAGGCGCAATTATTGCCACCGCCGAAAGCTGCACTGGCGGCATGGTGGCTGCGGCGATAACCGACATCGCTGGCAGTTCGGCCATATTCGACCGTGGGTTTGTGACCTACACTAACGCCGCGAAAATCGACATGCTTGGGGTCAAACAGGCCACACTCGATGCGTTTGGGGCAGTCTCAGAGCAAGTCGCACAGGAAATGGCCGCAGGGGCCGCTCAAAACTCAAATGCAACAATCGCAGTATCGATCACCGGCATCGCAGGCCCCGGCGGATCGGACCACAAACCCGAGGGCCGCGTTTGCTTTGGCCTTTGCTATCAAGAGAAAACCACATCACTTACCGTCGAATTTGGCGCATTAGGGCGCACACAAGTACGCCACGCCGCGCGTGATCACGCGATTACGTTACTTTTGAACGCAATTACATCCGCGCCCAATTAACGCCCATTAAAGTCGGCAATTGCTCAAAATATAAGCAAACGGAAAAATCCGCCGATTTTTGCAGCACCGCACATGGCTGCCGCTGTTACAAACCTGTCTCTTAT
>CAJXTP010000325.1 GCA_913061335.1 uncultured Loktanella sp. | reverse complement strand
AGCGTCAGATGTGTATAAGAGACAGGGCCAATATGGCAGCATCACGCATCAGATCGCGGCTCACGGAAAACGGGGAACACGGGGCAACGCCGACACGGACCATCGCGCCCTCGCTTGGGTCATGGAACGCATCAATGACGCGAATGCAGTCGTCCAGAATAGCAGGCTCTGCCTCGACCAGCGCGTCTGGTGGCAAACCGCCGTCGCTTTCACCGATGCTCATGGCACCGCGCGTCGGGTGAAAACGCAGCCCAACCTCGGACGCAGCTGCGATTGTATCATCCAAGCGCGACCCGTTTGGATACAGATACAGATGATCCGACGTCATCGTGCAACCAGACAAAGCCAGTTCTGCCAAGCCAACTTGGGCAGAGATATACATCTCTTCGGGGCCAAATCGGGACCAGATTGGATACAGCGTTTGCAGCCACCCAAATAGCAGCGCGTCTTGGCCACCGGGCACAGCCTTGGTCAGCGATTGGTATAAATGATGGTGGGTATTGACCAAACCGGGGGTCACAACACAGCCCGTAACGTAGACAATTTCAGCGCCTTCAACGGCCAGATCAGGACCAATCGCCGCAATGACACCGCCAGAAAGATGAATATCAACGCCGCGTAGGCGGTTGCGGGCGTCATCCATCGTTAGAACAACATCCGCACCGCGCAAAATTACGTCAGTCATCAATAATATCCTGTAATATAGCCAGTGCGACCGCATGCACATCGGCGTTTGCCGCAGCAATCACGCGCCCCCCAAGGTGTGCCGCGCCACCCTGCCAGTTTGATACAATACCGCCAGCCGCCTTGACGACGGCAATCGGGGCGTGAACGTCGTAAGGTTGCAAACCAGCCTCGATCACCAAATCGACCTGCCCTGCCGCCAACAATGCATAGCCGTAACAATCCATGCCATAGCGGGTCAGCTTTACGGCCTTGGACACCGCCTCAAACGCGCGGCGCTCTAACGGCGTGCCGACTTCTGGGAAGGTGGAAAGTAAAGTCGCGTCGGACAAATGGGTGCGCGCACGGGTGACCAACGGCGTCGTTCCGTGCGGTCCAGTCACTGTGGCGTGACCAAACCCGCCAACAAAACGCTCGCCGATATAAGGTTGATCAATGATGCCAAACTGCGGGCCAGTTGCATCTGAAACGGCGATCAGAACACCCCATGTCGGTGTTCCGCTGATATATCCACGTGTGCCATCGATCGGATCAAGCACCCAAGTTAGGCCAGACGTTCCCGCCTTGGTGCCCATCTCTTCGCCCAAAATACCATCATCGGGGCGCTCAACATCCAAGATTGCGCGCATCGCAGCCTCTGCCGCACGGTCCGCTTCGGTGACCGGATCAAAAATCGCATCAGGTTTGGATTTATCGTCTGCAACAAGATCAGGCGCACGAAACAAACGTAAGGTTTGGACGCGCGCGACGTCAGCAAGCAAATGCGCGACCCGTACGATATCATCCTGTGTTGCTTTATCTATTGAGAGCATTTCACGTTACCGATTGCTTATTATTGTTCAACAATCGGTAACGCGCAGACCCCCCGTTGGTCAAGCAGCCTTAGGCGGCTTCGCTCAAAACGCGGGCCAAATCGAACAGGCGACGGCGCTGATTCTCAGGAATGGCATAGTATGACCGCAACAATTCCAACGCTTCTTTGTCTGTCAAAACGTCGCTTGGCACGTCGCCTTTGCCAGGTTCGCCTGCGGATGCGTCTAGGCCCTCAAAAAAGAACGACACAGGTACGGTCAACACGTTTGCGATGTCCCAAAGACGGGATGCACTGACGCGGTTCATGCCTGTTTCATACTTCTGAATCTGCTGGAACTTGATCCCAACTGCCTCTGCCAACTGTTGCTGGGTGGTGCCATTCATCCAGCGACGCTGGCGAATACGCTTACCGACATGGACGTCTACAGGATGCTTCATGGATCTATTCCTAACTTCAATAATTCATTTGTTGACGAAGCGACAAGTCGCAAATCGTAGGAGCGAGCGCTTCCGGTATAATCCTCTGTGACACCCTTGGGATAAAACACGCAACGGTTGCAGCGCCCTACCTGACCTTTAAGACAGGTAAAAAGCTAATTTCTTACTTACCGAACCGATTATGATCGACAAATACATCGGTTCCGGCCAATAAAATGGAAAAATCCCAACTTTGAACACTAGGCATCTGGCTAAGGGGCATCACATGCGCGCATTTCAAGTAAACAACTTTGCAGACGGTGCGCAGCTTGCCACCATCGAGCAGCCAACACCCACAAAAGGCGAGGTACTATTAAAAATCGACGCCTGTGGGTTAAACTTTGCCGATCTACTGATGGCGAATGGCACCTATCAAGATACGCCCAACCCCCCGTTTTCATTGGGAATGGAAGTCTGCGGAACTGTGGTTTCCCTTGGCGATGGTGTTGACGCGCCAGCAATAGGAACCCACGTTGCAGTGTTTGGCGGCTCAGGCGGATTGGCCGAATTTGGCGTTTTTCCAGCGGCGAATTGCTTACCCGTGCCGGACAATATGCCCTCGGACATCGCCGCAGGGTTTTATGTGGCCTACGGCACATCCCATTTAGCGCTCACGGATCGGGCGCGCTTACAAAAAGGCGAAACGCTTTTGGTTTTAGGCGCGGCTGGCGGTGTTGGGCTAACAGCAGTCGAAATCGGCAAGGCTATGGGCGCTAAAGTCATCGCAGTTGCGCGCGGCGCTGATAAGCTTGCGGTTGCACGTGCTGCGGGCGCGGATCACGTGATCGACAGTACGCAGGGTGATTTCACCGATGCAGTTAAGGCACTGGGCGGGGCTGATTTGGTCTATGATCCGGTGGGCGGTGACGGTTTCAAATCCGCGATGCGGGCCTGCAAACCAAAGGCACGCATGGTTGTCATTGGGTTTGCCAGCGGGGACGTTCCGCCGATACCTGCCAATATCATTCTGGTCAAAAACATCGACGTGCTTGGGTTCTATTGGGGCTGTCTCTTATACACATCTCCGAGCCCACGAGACCTCTCTACATCT
>CAJXTP010000324.1 GCA_913061335.1 uncultured Loktanella sp. | reverse complement strand
CCTTGATCAAGCCCGCCTAGAACGTAACCCGTGAAGGTGTCGCCAGCCCCAGTTGTGTCAATCGGCGTGACAGGCAATGCGTCGAAATGTTGCTTGCCGCCTGCCCCGTACCAATCGGCTCCATCGCCGCCGAGCGTCACAATCACATCTGCCACGCCCAGCGCGTCAGGTGTTTTTCCGGTGGCGTCGGCCAGTTGCTGTGCTTCGATTTCGTTGAGGATTAGGAAATCGAGATGTTCGAGAACCGCAGCGACCCGTGCTGCGTCGAATGGTGCAGCCGCATAGCCGACCTTGAGCCCCATTTTCTTGGCCAAGGTCACGCCAGTCCGCTGCAGGTTGGTTTCGTTTTGCGTGATGAACCAGTCGCCGGTTTGTGCCTCGGAAAGTGCAGTTTGCAGGGTCGTTTGCGGGATATCAACGCTTGCACCCGGCGCGAGGATAATCGCGTTTTCACCGTTGGTATCAACCGCAATTATCGCCTGAGATGTGGGTCCATCGACGATTGAAATATGCTGCGTGTCGACACCGTATTCGAGCAGGCGTTCAGTGGTCCAAATACCGTCTTGGCCAATTGCCCCGATGTGGTTCACGCGGCTACCGGACCGCGCGATGGCAACGGACATGTTCGCGCCTTTGCCGCCAAGATACGTGCCCCGACCCGTCGCGGCGAGCGTTTCACCGGGTGCCGGAATGTGCGGGACACTGTAGACGATGTCGATGTTGATCGACCCAAGATTCCAAACTGCCATTTAACCCACCTCGCAAGCCGCAATCACGGCCATGTTCATGATGTCATTTGTCGTGGACCCAGTAGAGCAAAGCTGCACCGGTTTACCAACCCCAGACAGGATCGGGCCAATGACTGTGGCGCCTGCCATTTCCTGCATCAGCTTAACACTGATCGAAGCAGAGTGACGAGCAGGTACGACCAACACGTTCGCAGGACCAGTCAGGCGAGAAAACGGGTAGTTTTCCATCGCGGCGGGATTCAGCGCCACATCGACTGTCATCTCGCCTTCGTATTCGAAATCAACGCCGCGCGCGTCGAGAACGGCGGGTGCGATGTGCATCTTTTCGGCGCGTTCAGACACCGGATAACCAAAGGTCGAGAACGACACAAATGCCACGCGCGGTTCTAGTCCGAGTTCGCGGGCAACAGACGCGCCCCGTTCAGCGATGTCAGCGAGATCGGTTTCATCGGGCCATTCATGCACAAGCGTATCGGTGATCAGAACGATCCGTCCTTTGTGCAAAATCGCCGTCACGCCAACGGCACCGTCATGGGGTCCGGCGTCAAACACGTGATTGATCAATTCCAGAACATGCGCGGATTTGCGGGTCGCACCTGTGACCATGCCGTCAGCGTGTCCATGAGCCAGCATAAGTGCCGCGAAAACATGGCGGTCGCGGGCGGCTAAGCGGTGAATGTCTTGGCTATCAAACCCCTTGCGGTTCAGGCGGTCGTACAGGAACGATTTGTAGGTTTCCAAATGTTCAGTCTTAGCGGCGTTGACGATTTCGAGCTCTTCGAACGCGTCGCCCAGACCTTCGGTGTCTAGCTTGGCTTTCACGTCGTCATCACGACCGACAACCATTGCTTGACCTAGGCCGGATCGTTGGAATTGCACGGCAGCACGCAATACGCGCAGATCGTCACCTTCTGCAAAGATCACCCGCGATTGGGCGGCGCGGGCACGGTTATTGAGGCCACGCAGGATGTTGGCGGTCGGGTCCATGCGTGCCTTGAGCGTATTTTCATAGCCTTCCATGTCGACGATGGGGCGACGGGCAACGCCAGTGTCCATGCCAGCACGGGCCACAGCGGTGGGAATGACGTGGATCAAGCGCGGGTCAAACGGGGTCGGGATGATGTAATCACGCCCGAACTTCAGCTTTTTACCGTAGGCCATCGCAACCTCGTCTGGCACATCTTCGCGGGCCAGATCGGCGAGCGCACGTGCACAGGCGATCTTCATTTCGTCGTTGATCGCGCGGGCATGAATATCAAGCGCGCCACGGAACAGATAGGGAAAGCCCAGCACGTTGTTCACTTGGTTCGGATAATCGGACCGACCGGTGGCCACGATCACATCTTCGCGCACGGCGTGCACTTCTTCTGGTGTGATCTCGGGGTCGGGGTTTGCCATCGCAAAAATGACCGCATTTGGCGCCATGCTGATCACCATATCTTGGGTCACGGCACCCTTGGCGGAGACGCCAAGAAAGACATCGCAACCAGCCATTGCTTGGGCCAGATCACGGTGTTCTGTGTTGGCTGCATGCGCAGATTTCCACTGATTCATGCCTTCGGTCCGGCCTTGATAGATCACGCCTTTGGTGTCGCACATGATGCAATTGTCATGCTTTGCGCCCATCGCCTTAAGGAGTTCAAGACACGCGATGCCAGCAGCGCCTGCCCCGTTGAGCACGATTTTGACGTCTTCGATTTTCTTACCAGAGATTTGCAGCGCATTCAAAAGGCCCGCCGCACAGATCACGGCTGTCCCGTGCTGATCGTCGTGGAAGACGGGGATATCCATTTCCTCTTTTAGGCGCTGTTCGATGATAAAGCATTCCGGCGCTTTGATGTCTTCGAGATTGATGCCGCCAAACGTTGGGCCCATCAAACGGACCGCATTGCAGAACGCGTCGGGGTCTTCTGTGTCAAGTTCGATATCAATCGAGTTTACATCGGCGAAGCGTTTGAACAGAACTGACTTGCCTTCCATAACCGGCTTGGATGCCAGCGCGCCAAGATTGCCAAGCCCAAGAACCGCAGTGCCGTTCGAGATCACGGCCACAAGGTTACCTTTGTTGGTGTAATCGTAGGCAAGTGCGGGATTAGCCGCAATATCTTCGCAGGGCACGGCCACACCGGGGGAATACGCGAGCGACAAATCGCGCTGCGTCGTCATCGGGACGGTCGCGTTGATCTCCCATTTGCCAGGGGTCGGTTGCAGGTGAAATGCAAGTGCGTCTTCGCGGGTCAGTTTCTGCTTGGCCATCGTGGCGTCCTTTAATCTGGTCGGTGCAATCTATGGTGA